>NZ_JAPVLS010000051.1:0-69133 GCF_027158125.1 Streptomyces sp. H39-C1 | reverse complement strand
GGCGCGGGCGGCGCGGGGGCGGCGGGCGCCGCCGCGATGAACTGCGGAGCCGGGGCGGGCGCGGCGACCTTGCGGGTCGCGCGGCGGCGGGCCCGGGTCGGGGCGGCGGGGTCCACGGCCGGCTCGGCCGGTGCCTCGACGGCGGCCGGGGTCTCGGCGGCGGGCGCCTCCTCGACTGCCTGCGGGGCCTCGGACGGCGCGGTGACCTTACGGGTCGCACGACGACGGGCGCGCGGCGGCGCGGCGGAGGTGTCCGGGGCGTCAGCGGCCTCGGCCGGGGCTTCGGGCGCGGCGGCCGGTGCGGCCGCCGGGGTCTCGACGGCGTCGGGGGCCGCGGGGGCACCGGCCGGGGCCGTCACCGTGCGGGTCGCGCGACGACGGGCGCGCGGCGGCGCGGCGGAGGTGTCGGTGTCCTCTGCGGACGCCGGGCTCGCGGCCGGGGCCTCGTCGGCGGAAGTGGCCGGTATGGCCGGCGCGGCGGGCGGGCCCGCCGGGCGGGAGACGGCGCGGCGGCGACGGCGGGGGGCCGTGGCTTCTTCGCTGGTTGCGGCGCCGGTGTCCGGCGCCTCGTTGGGCTCGTTGTGATCGAGCATTCGGGCAGTGCTCCCGTCATGCTCCCGGGCGCCGCGCTCTGTTCCGGTGGCGGCGGGCCGCGACGTCGGTCGTGGTGCCGCTGTCCGGGGGCGCGGGCGCCGCACGGGAGCTGTTGTCTCGCTCGTCGGCACGCCTGTGACGGGCCGACGAAAGTCTTATGAGGTCAGCGTCACCGGGCCCGGGTGGCTCCCTGGCGCGTCGGCAACACGTCGACGGCGTTCCTACGCGGAAGCTTCCCCAGCCTTCGGCGGGGAGTCCCCACTCGGCACCGTCGCGGCGTCGCGATCTGGCGCGAGCGGGTCGGTGACCGTCCCGGACTCTTCGTGGAGCGGCCCCTGCGCCAGCCTGGTCACCGCTGCGGGGACCGGCGGCGCGAGGTCGGCCGTCACACGGAGGCCGGACAGGACGTCGTCGGGTCGCACGGCAGGTGTCAAGTGCCGAACAACTAGCCGCAGTATCGCACAGGCGACAGGCTCGGGCCTATCCGCACCCTGTTCGAGCGCGTCAGCCGGCATGACCTCGAGCCGGGTGACGGCGTCGCGCGCGTCGAAGGCGCGCATGCCGTTCTTGGTCTTCCGCTCGACCTGGACGGTCTCGGCGGCGAGGAAGAGGGCGACCGCACGCTCCGCCTCGGCCGGCTCGACGCCGTCGAGCCGGAGCTGCCATACGGAGGCCTGCAGCCGCTCGGCGAGGCCGGAGGTACGGGCCTCCACCGCTTCGGTGATGTCGAGCCCGGTGGGCAGCGACTCGTCGAGCAGCAGTCGCAGCTTCTCGGGGTCGCGGACCTCGGTGAGGCCGATCTCCAGGTACTCGGCCTCGCTGCCGACGCCGGTGGGCGCGGCGTTCGCGTACGAGACCTTGGGGTGCGGGGTGAAGCCCGCCGAGTACGCCATCGGCACCTCGGCGCGGCGCAGGGCCCGCTCGAAGGCGCGCTGGAAATCGCGGTGACTGGTGAACCGGAGGCGGCCGCGCTTGGTGTAGCGCAGGCGGATGCGCTGCACCGTCGGTGCGGGCGGTGGGCCTTCGGGCTGTCGCTTGCCCAGTGTCGTTCAGTCCCTCGTACGTCTGCGGAGGCCTTGTCGGGGCCCGTTTGTCATACCCAAGGTTACGCCGCGTCGCGCACAGGTGATGACGGGCGGTGCGGAGCAGCGGGCCCGCGGGGTTTCGGCCAAATCTCATCCTCGCCTCCGGCCACCGCCATTCGCATCTCGTATGCGTAACGGGTCTGGACCGGAACCGTTCCGTGGGACCGGTCCGCACCGCCGGGTCGAGATCGAACTCACCAACGAGGAGCGGGCCGCCCGGGCGTTCCTCGTCGGCGACCTGGCGTACGGCGTCGGCATCCGCCGGCTGACGACGGCGCCCCGCCGGGTCCCGGTCCCGCTCAGCGATGGCCCGGCGGGACGCGCTTGCCGAACTCCGGGGCGCGCTTCACGAGGTCCGGGACGGGCGCCGCGCTCTGCTCCGGAAGGCGCGGGGCGCTCTTCGGCGCCCCGAACAGCATCCGGCGGGCGTCCGCCCGGGCCTCGCGAACGGTCACACGGACGGTGCGCAGCGCGTCCTGAACGATCTGCCGGGCCTCACCGACCGCCCGTCCGACCGGCGCGAGCACTTCGCGCCGCGTCCAGCGGCCGACGGCGCGCACGGCGTCGGCGGCCGGCACGAAGACGGTGTGCCACACCCAGCGCGCCGGATCGCCGATCAGGGTCCGCGCCAGCCACTTCAGCCCGCGCCCCACCGCCCGCGAGATGTACCCGGCGACCCGCCAGGCATGGCCGAGCGCGGCGGCGATCTCCCGCCCCACCGGGGCCAGTACATAGCGGTAGAGGGCCACGACGGGCACCACGAGCAGATACCGGAGCAGCCAGCCGACAGCCGTGCCGACGGCCTCGGCCGACCAGGTGAGGGCCGTGCCGAGCGCCCGCACCGACCACCCTGCGGCCCGGCCCAGCGGCGTCAGCACGTACCGGTGGAACGCGACCACCGGCACCACGAACAGCACCCGCCCGAGCCACACCGCGGCGGTGCCGGACGCGCGAGCCGTCCGGACCGCGGCATGGCCGAGCGGCGTGAGTACGTAGCGGTAGAGAGCCACGGCCGGTACGGCGACCAGGTAGCGGAGCAGCCGGCCGGCGGCCGTGCCGAGTGCCCGCACCGACCACCGTGCGGCGTGGCCGGCCGGCGTCAGCACGTAGCGGTACAGGAGCACCAGCGGAACGACGACCAGCACGCGCAGCAGCCACCGCACGGCCGCGCCGGTGCCGTGGCCGGTGGCCGCGAGGGCGGCGGCCAGCGCGCGGGCGGCGGGGGCCAGGACGGCGGTGTGCAGCAGCCGCAGCGGCCGGACGAGGAGGTGGGTCACGAGCAGGACGACGCCGGTCCCGAGCAGCCGGACCAGCGCGGCCAGGCCGGATCCGGCGGCGCGCAGCGACCACGTCACGCCCCGGCCGAACGGCGTCAGGACGTAGCGGTACAGGGCGCCGAGCGGCACCACGACCAGCGTGCGCACCAGCCACCGGGCGGTGGTGGCGGTCCCCCGGCCGGCCGGGACGAGTACCGCCGTCCAGAGCCACACCAGCGGGACGGCGATGAGGACGCGGCCCAGCCGGGCGAGGGCGCCGCCCAGCCACCGGAGGGCGCGGCCGGTGCCGCGGGCCACGGCGCTGAGCGGTTCGACGACGACGCGCCGCCAGAGCCAGCCCAGGCCGGCGCCCAGACCGCGGCCCAGGGCGGCGAGCGCGTCCCACGCCATCCGCACCGGAAGGATCACGACGAGCGCGAAGATCCGCACCGGCATGCGTATCGCGACCGTCAAGCAGCCCTGGCCGGTGTCCCGTTCCCCCGTCACGCTCATGCGCGCACGGTACGTGACGCCGGCCGGAACCCAGAAGCGGAGGGCCCCCGGGCAGCTCGCCCGGGGCCCCGCCCTACGTCCCCGCGTCCGTCAGACGGCCGCCGGCGCGGTGTCCTGCTCGGTGTCGGAGTCGATCCCCTGGAGGTACTCCTCGGTGATCTCCTTCGGCCCGAACGGCCAGACCTTCTCGAAGCGGGCCCACAGGAGGAAGGCGACGCAGCCGAGGGCGACCCACGCCAGGGACCACTCGATGGGGTGACGGCCGGGCGAGTTCTTGTCCGCGTAGCCGTAGATCACCAGCCAGCCGACGAGGGCGATGATGCTCGGCAGCGGGTAGAGCCACATCTTGTACGGCCGGTGCAGACCGGCCTGGCGGCGGCGCAACACCGAGACCGCGAGGATCTGCGCGAGCGCCTGGACGATCACCATGACGGTGGTGAGCAGTTGGATGAGGGTGGCCAGATCGGTGTGGCGGCCGATGAGGAAGCCGATCGCGGTGATGACGCCCATGGTGGCCAGGCCCAGCATCGGGAAGCGGTGCTGGGCGTGCAGCTTCCCGTACTGGCGGAAGAAGACGCGGTCACGGGCCGCGTCGTAGGGCACCCGGGAGCCGCCGAGGAGTCCGGTGAAGACCGAGGCGAAGGCCGTGATGAGGATGAGGACGGTGACGGTGTCGGCGGCGCCCTTGCCCCAGGTCTTCTCCATGACCGCGGAGGCGACCGACGAGGAGGCGATGTCGTCGGCGTTGAGCATCCGGTGCCAGTCGATGACCCCGAGGGTGCCGATCTGGAGCAGCAGGTAGATCCCCATGATGCCGAGGATCGAGAAGATGATGGAGCGCGGCAGGATGCGCCCGGGGTCCTTGATCTCGGCGCCCATGTACGCGGTGGTGTTGTAGCCGAGGTAGTCGTAGATGCCGATGGTGAGACCCGCGGCGAAGCCGATCCAGAAGGTGTGGCTGGTCAGTTCGAAGGCGTGCGCGGGGTAGGTGAAGGCCAGGTCCGCGTCGAAGTGGGTGAACGCGGCGAGGATGACCAGCGCGACCGACAGGATCATCACGCACCACATGACGGCGGTGATGCGGGCGATGTGCTCGATACCGCGCCACAGCAGCAGGACGACGAGCGCGATCATGCCGAGACCGACGGCGTCCCCCGCGTTCTGGCCCATGTCGGGGGCCAGATAGCCGAGGTACTGGACGAAGCCGACGACTCCGGTGGACATGATCAGCGGGATGAAGAGCATGGCCGTCCAGACGAACAGGAACGGCATGAGCTTGCCCGAGCGGTACTGGAACGCCTGCCGGAGGTAGACGTACGAGCCGCCGGAACCGGGCATCGCCGCGCCCATCTCGGCCCAGATCAGACCGTCGGCCAGCGCCAGCAGGGCGCCGGCCAGGAAGCCGATCACGGCCTGCGGCCCGCCGAACGCGGCGACCATCAGGGGGATGGTGACGAAGGGTCCGATGCCGCACATCTGGCTCATGTTGATGGCGGTGGCCTGGAACAGGCCGATACGGCGGACAAAGCCGCCGGCAGGTGGCGGGGAGCCGGACACGGTGCCTCCCTGGGCAGGTGACGGGGACGGGGAGCGGACTGCCGTTTCGCCAGTGCAGGGGTTCGCCTCGGCGCCGGGCGTGCTTAAGTTAAGTACCTTTACTTGATGCGTCAAGGGGTCACGGCGATATGCATGAGAATGGTGCGATGAGCAGCAGCGACGGTGGTGCGGAACAGCCCTGGAACCGACAGCGACTGCGCAGCACCAACGAGCGGCTCCTGCTGGAGCGGCTGCGGACCGGGGGCGTCGCCTCCCGCGCCCAACTCGCCCGCGAGACCGGCCTGTCCAAGCCGACGGTCTCCAGCGCCCTCGCCTTCCTCGAACTGGCAGGACTGGTCCGCGAAGCCGGCCTGCACACCCCCGAACGCGGCCGCGTCGCCGTGCTCTACGCCCCCGACGCGTCGGCCGGCTACGCGCTCGGCATCGACATCGGCCGCGCGTGGCTGCGGGTCGCCCTCGCCGACCTCGACGGAACGGTCGTCGCCCGCGCCGACGTCCGCAACCGCGCCCGCAGCTCCGCCGCGATGGCCGACCTCGTGGTCGCCACCTCCCACCAGGTCGTCGCCGACTCCGGCGTCCCCCCCGCCAAGGTCGCCCACGCGGTGGTCGGCACCCCCGGCGTGTACGACGAGACGCAGCGCCGGGTCCGCTACGCCCAGCACCTGCCCGGCTGGGGCCGGGCCGGCCTCTTCGACCGGATGCGGGACGAACTCGGGGTACCGCTGGCCGTCCACAACGACGCCAACCTGGCGGCCCTCGGCGAGTACACCTTCGGCGTCGGCGCGGGCAGCAAGCTCTTCGTCTACGTCATGATCGGCACCGGGCTCGGCATGGGCGTGGTCTCCGAGGGCCGGCTGTTCACCGGCGCGCACGGCGCGGCGGGCGAGATCGGCTATCTGCCGTGGGCCGGCCCCGGCCACCACCGGCCGGACACACCGGACACCCTGGAGAGCGCGGTGGCGGCCGACGCCGTCGTCCAGGCCGCCCGCGGGCTGGGCATGAGCGGCCCGCTCACCGCCAAGGACGTCTTCGACGCGGCACGGGCCGGCGACGTCGCCGCTGTGGCCGCCGTCCGCCAGGAGGGGGAACGGCTCGCGCACACGGTGGCGGCGGTGGCGGCGGTGCTGGATCCGGACCTGGTGGTGTTGGGCGGGGGCGTGGGTCACAGCGCGGACCTGCTGTTGAGCACGGTCCGGGACACCTTGCGGGCGCTGACACCGCTACGACCGAAGGTGGTGCCGAGCGCCCTCGGAGAGGACGCGGTGGTTCTGGGCGCGGTGGCCACCGCGCTGGGAACAGCACGGGATGTGGTGTTCGAACAGCGGTCGGCATCGTCCTAGGACGATGCCGACCGCTGCGGTTGCTACTTGACGACCGTCAGCGGGAGCAACTTCTTGCCCGTCGGGCCGATCTGGATGTCCAGGTCGAGCTGGGGGCAGACGCCGCAGTCGAAACACGGGGTCCAGCGGCAGTCCTCGACCTCGGTCTCGTCCAGCGACTCCTGCCAGTCCTGCCACAGCCAGTCCTTGTCGAGGCCCGAGTCCAGGTGGTCCCAGGGCAGGACCTCTTCCTCGGTGCGCTCGCGGGTGGTGTACCAGTCCAGGTCGACCCCGGTGCCGGGGAGCGCCTTGTCGACGGCGCGCATCCAGCGGTCGTAGCTGAAGTGCTCGCGCCAGCCGTCGAAGCGGCCGCCGTCCTCGTACACCGCGCGGATGACCGCGCCGATCCGGCGGTCGCCGCGGGAGAGCATGCCCTCGACGATGCCCGGCTTGCCGTCGTGGTAGCGGAAGCCGATGTTGCGGCCGTACTTCTTGTCGTTGCGGATGGCGTCCCGCAGCTTGGCGAGCCGGGCGTCGGTCTCTTCGACGCCGAGCTGGCCCGCCCACTGGAAGGGGGTGTGCGGCTTGGGGACGAAACCGCCGATGGAGACCGTGCAGCGGATGTCGTTCTGCCCGGTGACCTCGCGGCCCTTCTGGATGACGTTGCGCGCCATGTCGGCGATCTGCAGGACGTCCTCGTCGGTCTCGGTGGGGAGCCCGACCATGAAGTACAGCTTCACCTGGCGCCAGCCGTTGCCGTACGCGGTGGCGACCGTACGGATCAGGTCCTCCTCCGAGACCATCTTGTTGATGACCTTGCGGATGCGCTCGCTGCCGCCCTCGGGGGCGAACGTGAGGCCGGACCGGCGCCCGTTGCGGGTCAGCTCGTTGGCGAGGTCGATGTTGAAGGCGTCGACCCGGGTGGAGGGCAGCGACAGGCCGACCTTGTCCTCCGTGTAGCGGTCCGCGAGGCCCTTGGCGATCTCACCGATCTCGCTGTGGTCCGCGGAGGAGAGCGAGAGGAGGCCGACCTCCTCGAAGCCGGTGGCCTTGAGGCCCTTCTCGACCATCTCGCCGATGCCGGTGATGCTTCGCTCCCGCACGGGGCGCGTGATCATGCCGGCCTGGCAGAAACGGCAGCCGCGGGTGCAGCCGCGGAAGATCTCGACGGACATCCGCTCGTGGACGGTCTCCGCGAGCGGGACCAGCGGCTGCTTCGGGTAGGGCCACTCGTCGAGGTCCATGACGGTGTGCTTGGAGACCCGCCACGGCACGCCCGAGCGGTTGGGGACGACGCGGGAGATCCGGCCGTCCTCCAGGTACTCGACGTCGTAGAACCTGGGGACGTACACCCCACCGGTCTTCGCGAGCCGGAAGAGCACCTCGTCACGGCCACCGGGACGGCCCTCGGCCTTCCAGGCGCGGACGATGTCGGTGATCGCCAGCACCGCCTGCTCGCCGTCGCCGATCACCGCGGCGTCGATGAACTCCGCGATCGGCTCGGGGTTGAAGGCCGCGTGGCCGCCCGCGAGCACGATCGGGTCGTCGAGCGTGCGGTCGGCGGCGTTGAGCGGGATGCCGGCGAGGTCCAGCGCGGTGAGCATGTTGGTGTAGCCGAGCTCGGTGGAGAAGCTCAGGCCGAACACGTCGAACTCCTTGACCGGACGGTGCGCGTCGACCGTGAACTGCGGAACCTGGTGCTCGCGCATCAGGGCCTCCAGGTCGGGCCACACGCTGTACGTGCGCTCGGCGAGGACGCCCTCGCGCTCGTTGAGCACCTCGTAAAGGATCATGACGCCCTGGTTGGGCAGGCCGACCTCGTACGCGTCCGGGTACATCAGCGCCCAGCGCACATCGCAGGCGTCCCAGTCCTTGACGGTGGAGTTCAGCTCCCCACCGACGTACTGGATGGGCTTCTGGACGTGCGGGAGAAGCGCTTCCAGACGGGGGAAGACCGACTCGACAGGCATCAGAGATGTCTTTCATCAGCGGGCAGGGTGACCCTCAAGACTAGCGCGCCTTCGGAGTCGCCTTCGCCCGGTGGAAATCCCGGCCGTGCGCCGCACCGGATCACGGCCGGAGATCGGCCTCGCGCCAGCGCTCCGGGAGCTGCTCCTCCACCTCGATCGCGCGGGCCCGCTCCAGCTGGCTGAGCGCGCCGTACGGGAAGGCGCTCTCGCCCGCCGCGACGGCCTCCCCGGCCAGCCGGGCGATCGCGACCCGGCACATCACGCTGTCCTGGTGCTCGCCCAGCAGCTGCTGGACGGACTTCATCCGGGCGGTGTGCTCCTTCGCCGGGGAGCCGAGCACCGGGCGGGCGGCCTCGGCGCAGTAGCGGGCGCGCTTGGCCGCCTTGCGGGCCTCGTGCAGCGCCAGATCGCGCTCCTGGCCGCGTTCGACGGCCATGGCGGCCTCGACGAGCCTCCGCAGCCGCCGGTGGTCCCGGCGTACGGCCTTCTGCAGCGCGGGCGTCGCGGCCGCCTTCGCGCCCTCCAGGTACGGCGGGTCCGAGAGGAGTGCCTCGACCGTGTCCAGCACCTGGAAGTAGTGCGGGCCGCCGAGCACCCGCAGCACGGCGGCGTGCGTCTCGCCGTGCGCCTTGGTGCCTTCCGCGAGCAGCCGGCTGCGCAGCGTTTCGTCGATCAGGTCCGGGGCGAGCTCCGTGAGCCGCTCCTGCAGCCGCTCGGCCAGCACCTCACGGTCGCGCTCCGTGCCCAGCACCGCGCCGAGCCACTTCAGCTCCTCGCCGACCGGGTCGGTCACGGCCCGGTCCAGCTCCCGGCGGAAGGTCTTCAGGGCGCTGCGCGCCCGCCGGGCCGCGACCCGCATCTGGTGCACGGCGTCGGGCTCGGCCCGCCGGACCTCGGGGTCGAGGGCGATGAGGGCCCGCAGCTGCTCGTACAGATAGGCCAGCGCGGCGTCCCCGGCGGTGAGGATCTCGGCGGGCGGTCCCGGCGGGACGATCGCCGCCGTCAGCCGGTCGCCGAGGGCGCGGGCGAGCTTGGAGGGCGAGTCCGAACGGTGCAGTCCCACGGCGGCCAGCCGCTGCTCGACGGCGTCCAGGAGCGCGGGCTTGCCGCCGACGAGTTCGACCTCGAACTCGGTCCAGGTGATCGCCACGGCCTTGCTCGCCGGGCCGGCTCCCAGCAGCTGTGCGGTGACGTGGTCGTGGGCGATCTCCGCCAGGGGCTCCCCCGCCGCGTCCAGCAGATGCTGCCGCTCGCGGTGGTTCTTGAGCCGCACGACGGGGATCAGCCGCCGCCCCCGGGTGTGCACGGCCACCTCGGCGGCCAGGTCCTTCGGGACGGTGCGGGTCGCGCGTCCGAGCGGGGCGTGCACCTCGGTGCGGGTGTCGGCCTCGGTGGTCGGCAGTTTCAGATGCCAGCCGGCGTCGTCCCCGCCGGTGCGGCGGCGCAGGGTGATCCTGCGGGCCGCGAGGCGCAGGTCCTCGGTGTCGAAATAGACGGCGTCGAGTTCCGCCGGATCCAGGTCACAGCTGCTGACGACCTTGGGCAGCCCGCTGAGATCGGGCTGCTCGAACCGGCCGTCCGCTTCGTACTTGCGCTCGGTCTCCCGCACACGCTTACCCATGAAGGGAACGTAGTCGCGGGTTCCGCTGCGGGCAATGGCGCGTACCTTGCCACCGGCCGGTTCGTTCCGGCCAGTGGCGGCGATCAGGCGGACATCGGGCGCTGTATCCGGACCGCCTGGAGCAGTCCGATGGCGATCCAGATCGCGAACATCGACGAGCCGCCGTACGACACGAAGGGCAGCGGCAGGCCGGCGACCGGCATGATGCCGAGCGTCATCCCGATGTTCTCGAACGCCTGGAACGCGAACCAGGCGACGATGCCGGCCGCGACGATCGTGCCGTACAGGTCGGTGGCGCTGCGGGCGATCGCGCAGGCCCGCCAGACGATCAGCCCGAGCAGGACGATGATCGCGGCGGCCCCGGCGAAGCCGAGCTCCTCGCCGGCGACGGTGAAGACGAAGTCGGTCTGCTGCTCGGGCACGAACTGGCCGGTGGTCTGGCTGCCGTGGAAGAGCCCCTTGCCGAACAGGCCGCCGGAGCCGATCGCGATGAGCGCCTGGTGGGTGTTGTAGCCGACGCCGGCCGGGTCCAGGGCGGGGTTGGCGAACGCCGCGAACCGGTCGACCTGGTACTTGTCGAGCACGCCGAGCTGCCAGATCAGCGCGGCCCCCACCGCGCCCGCCGAGATCAGGCCCAGCACCCAGCGGTTGGAGGCGCCGGAGGCGAGCAGCACACCGAGGATGATCACCGCCATCACCATCACCGAGCCGAGGTCCGGCATCAGCATGATGATCGCTATGGGCAGCGCGGCCCAGATCAGGGCCTGGAGGACGGTGCGGTGGTCGGGGTGCACGCGGTCGCCCGCGTCCACCCGCGCCGACAGCAGCATCGCCATGGTCAGGATGATGGTGATCTTCACGAACTCGGACGGCTGCAGCGAGAAGCCGCCGCCGATCACGATCCATGAGTGCGCGCCGTTGATCGTGGTGCCCAGCGGGCTGAGCACCGACAGGATCAGCAGCACCGAGATCACGTAGAGCACCGGCACGACACCGCGCAGCCGGCGGTGTCCCAGCGCCACGACGCCCGCGGCGAGGCCGAGGCCGATGCCGGTGTTCATCAGATGGCGCAGCAGGAAGTAGTACTGGTCGCCGTGGGTGAGGTTGGTGCGCCCGCGGGTCGCCGAGTAGACGAGCAGCGTGCCGATCGCCGACAGCGCGAGTGCGGAGCCCAGCAGGACCCAGTCCATCCGGCGCAGTATCGAGTCCCGGGCGAGCAGTTTGCCCAGGGTGCTGCGTTCCGGGGTGAAGCGGCGGATCGTGTAGCCGTTGGCGGTCATGAGACGTACCTCCGGCCCAGCAGGAGCTTGTCGTCGCGGCCGGGGGCGAGCGCGGCGAGCACCGGGCCGCCGGCGGGCGCGGAGGGTGCGCCGGACGACGGGGCGAGGGTGGTGACGGCGGACGCGGCACGGACGACGGAGCCGTCGTCGGCGAACTTCGGCAGCTTCGTCTCGGGGGTCGGCAGCAGCGCCTTCTTGCTGTCGATCGAGCCGTTGGCCTGGATGCCGTACATCGCCTCGTAGATCTTGCGGATCGCGGGTCCTGAACCGCCGGAGCCGGTGCCGCCCTGCGAGATCGTCATGACGATCGCGTAGTCCTTGGTGTACGTCGTCAGCCAGGACGTCGTCTGCTTGCCGTCGACCTCGGCGGTACCGGTCTTGGCGTGCAGCTGGATCTTGTCCTGCGGCCAGCCGGAGAAGCGCCAGGCGGCGGTACCGCTGGTGATGACGCCGGCGGTGGCCTGGTTGATGTACTTCAGGGTCTCGGCGCTGTCCGGCAGCTTGCCGGTGGCCTTGGGCGCGATCGGCTTGATCGTCTTGCCGTCCGCGCTGACGATCGCCTTCCCTATGGTCGGCTGGTAGAGCGTGCCGCCGTTGGCGAGGGCCGAGTAGATCCGCGCCATCTGGACCGGGGTGACGAGGGTGTCACCCTGGCCGATCGCGAAGTTCACCGAGTCACCGGCGCGCATCACATTGCCGTCGACGCAGTTCTCGCGGGCGATCTGGGTCGCGTAGTCCTGCTTGTTGGTCTTCCCCTCCCGGCACCAGTAGTCCACGTTGGCCTCGAAGTAGGCCTGCTTCCACTGGCGGTCCGGGACCCGGCCCTTGACCTCGCCCGGCAGGTCGATGCCGGTCTTGGCGCCCAGGCCGAACTGGTGGGCGGTCTTGTAGAAGAAGTCCTTGGGGTTCTTGGGCTTGGTGCCGCCGTCCGCGAGCCACTGGTTGTACGAGAGCCCGTAGAAGACGGTGTCGCAGGAGATCTCCAGCGCCTTGCCGAGGTTGATCGCGCCGAAGCTCTCGCCCTCGAAGTTCTTGAACACACGGCCGCCGATGGTCATCGACGAGGTGCAGGGGTAGGCGCCGTCGAGCGGGTATCCGGCGTTGACGGCGGCCGACGTGGAGATCACCTTGAAGGTCGAGCCGGGCGCCGACAGGCCCTGGATGGCCCGGTTCAGCAGCGGGTAGTTCGAGTCCTTGCCGGTCAGCTGCTTGTAGTCGGCCGGCGAGATGCCGCCGACCCACGCGTTCGGGTCGTACGTCGGGGCGCTGGCCATCGCGATGACCTGGCCGGTGTGCACGTCCATGACCGTGACCGCGCCCGAGTCGGCCTTGTAGTTGGTGCCCGTGACGGTGTCGAAGGTCTTGCGGGCCTCCACCATCGCGTCGTTCAGCTCCTTCTCGGCGACGGCCTGGACGCGCGAGTCGATGCTGGTCACCAGATTGGCGCCGGGTTCCGCGGGCGTGTCACCGGCCCGGCCGATCACCCGGCCGAGGTTGTCCACCTCGTAGCGGGTCACGCCCGCCGTACCGCGCAGCGCCGCGTCGTACTGGCGCTCCAGGCCGGAGCGGCCGACCTGGTCGGAGCGCAGCAGCGGCGTGCCGTTCTTCTGCGAGGAGGCGATCTCGTCGTCCGTGACGGGCGAGAGGTAGCCGAGCACCTGTGCGGCGTTGGCCTTGCTCGGCGCCGGGTAGCGGCGGACGGCGGTCGGCTCCGCGGTCACACCGGGGAAGTCCTCGCGGCGCTCCATGATCTGCAGCGCCTGCTGGGTGGTGGCCTTGTCGGTGATCGGGATCGGCTGGTACGGCGAGCCGTTCCAGCAGGGCTGGGGGGTCTTGGCGTCGCAGAGCCGGACCTTGGCGATGACGTCGGCGGGCGGCATGGCCAGCACCGCGGCGAGCCGGGTGAGGACGGCCTTGCCGTCGTCCTTCTGCTTGAGCAGCTCGGTGCGGCTGGCGGATACCACCAGCCGGGTCTCGTTGTCGGCGATGGGCACACCGCGCGCGTCCAGGATCGCCCCGCGGACCGCGGGGGTCACGACCTGCTGGATGTGGTTGCTGGCGGCCTTCTCGGTGTACTCGTCACCGTTGCGGATCTGCAGGTACCACAGGCGTCCGCCGAGGGTGAGCAGCAGGGAGAAGACGAGGATCTGCAGGATGACCAGGCGGATCGTGACGCGGGAGGTGCGGCCGGTCTCGGGAATGTTAGACATCGGCGCGCGGCGCCTTCCTCGCGGGATTCGTGGCGGTGGGGTTCCCCGTGCCGGAGGCCAGGGGAGGGCGGGCGCTCACAGCCTGCGGCCTCCCTTGGCGATGGAGCCGACCCGGCTGCCGCGGCCGACCCGGCCGAGCAGGCCGGCGCGCTGGCTGCCGATGCGGCTGCCGTAGCCGCCGGCCGCGTCCTCGGCGAGCGGGTCGTGGTCGAAGCGTCTGGCCAGTGCCATGACCAGCGGGACGATGAACGGGGCGAGCAGCAGGTCGTAGACGGCCGCGGTGAAGATCAGCTTGGCGAGACCCACATGGGCCCCGGCGGTGTCGCCGACCAGGGCGCCGACGCCCGCGTAGAGCAGGGTGCCGCCGATGGCCGCCGCGACGACGACGAGCATCGGCATGGCGGCGGTCCGCAGCTGCCCGGTCTCGGGCTTGGCGAGGCCCGCCAGATAGCCGATGACGCACAGCACGAGCGCGTACCGGCCGACGGCGTGGTCGGCGGGCGGTGCCAGGTCGGCGAGCATGCCGGCGCCGAAGCCGACGAGTGAGCCGCCGACGTGGCCGTAGGTCAGCGCGAGGCCGAGCACGGTGAGCAGCAGCAGGTCGGGTACCGCGCCGGGCAGGTGCAGCCTGGCGAGCACGCTGACCTGGACGACCATCGCGACGACGACCAGGACGGTGGAGAGCAGGATCCGGTTGAGTCGCATGGTCAGCTCCTGGTGGTGGGCGCACCGGAAGGGGTGGCGCCCGGTTTCCGCGCCGGCGGGGCGACCTTGGCCGCGGTGGGCGACGGCGTGGGCTTCGGCGGCAGCACACTGTCGCGCGGGTCCGTGCGCGGGCCCTCGACGACGACGCCGACGATGTCGAGCCGGGAGAAGCCGACGTACGGCTCGACCTGGACCGTACGGGTGAGGCTGCCCGCGGACGGGTCGATCGCGACGACCCTGCCGACCGGGACGCCGGGTACGAACGGCTTGCCGGCCTGCGAGCCGAAGGTGACCAGCCGGTCGCCCTTCTTCACCTTGGCCTTGCCGTTGAGCAGCTGGACGCGCATCGGCCGGTCGCCCTGGCCGGTCGCGAAGCCCAGTTCCATCGAGCCCTCCATCCGGGTCCCGACGGTGAAGTCCGGGTCGTTGGCGAGCAGCACGGTGGAGGTGGAGGGTCCGACGGTGGTGACCCGTCCGACCAGGCCTTCGCCGTTGATGACGGTCTGGTCGCGGAGGACGCCGTCAGCGCTTCCGGCGTCGATGGTGACCGTCCAGGAGAATCCCTGGGCGGCTCCTATGGCGATGATCTGAGCGCCCTTGATCGCGTACTGGCCGGCTCCCGCGGTCTTCAGGAGCTGGTCCAGTTCACGGGCCTTGTTGCGGGTGATGTCCTTGCTGCCGAGCTGCTGCTTGAGCTCCGCGTTCTCGCGTTCCAGGCGGCTGATCGTGCTGTGCCGTCCCCCGGAGTCGCGCACCGCGGAGATCGCGTTGCCGACCGGGTCGACGGCGGACGCCACACCCTTTTCGACAGGTCCGAAGGCCGAGGCCGCCGCCTGTCGGGGGCCGTCCATCGGTGACTGTTCGCCGCCGCGGATGTCCACGGTGATCAGTGCGAACGCGATCGCGATCAACAGCACCAGCAGAAGCCGGCTCTCTCGTGTGTCCCTCACGGGCGCCAGTCCGTGCCTTCCTCGAACGGACCGGTCGGCTGCGGTCCCCGGCCGGTCGAAGTGTGTGACGCAGTGAGAACGATCCCGCGTGCCGGCGGGCAGTCACCCGCACGCAGGACCTTGCGAACTCATCTGCGCGGCTGGGCGTCCAGAACCTGCTGCAACGCCTCGAACTCCTCGACGCACTTGCCGGCGCCGAGCGCCACGCAGTCCAGCGGGGATTCCGCGATGTGGATCGGCATTCCGGTCTCGTACCGCAGTCGCTCGTCCAGCCCGCGGAGCATCGCTCCTCCGCCGGCCAGCACGATGCCACGGTCCATGATGTCGCCGGAGAGTTCGGGCGGGCACTTGTCGAGCGTCGTCTTGACCGCGTCGACGATCGCGTTGACCGGCTCCTCGATGGCCTTGCGGACCTCGGCGGCCGAGATCACCACCGTCTTGGGCAGGCCACTGACCAGGTCACGGCCACGGATCTCGGTGTGCTCGTCCTTCTCCAGCTTCGGGTCGAAGGCCGACCCGATGGTGAGTTTGATCTGCTCCGCGCTGCGTTCGCCGAGCAGGAGGCTGTACTCCTTCTTGATGTGCTGGATGATCGAACTGTCCAGCTCGTCGCCGGCGACCCTGATGGACTGCGCGGTGACGATGCCGCCGAGTGAGATCACGGCGACCTCGGTGGTGCCGCCGCCGATGTCGACCACCATGTTGCCGGTGGCCTCGTGGACCGGGAGCCCGGCGCCGATCGCGGCGGCCATCGGCTCCTCGATGATGTGCACCTGGCGGGCGCCGGCCTGGGTGGTGGCCTCGATGACGGCGCGTCGCTCGACCCCGGTGATGCCGGAGGGCACGCAGACGACGACGCGGGGGCGGGCCAGATAACGACGCTTGTGGATCTTGAGAATGAAGTAGCGCAGCATCCGCTCGGTGATCTCGAAGTCGGCGATGACGCCGTCCTTCAGCGGGCGGACCGCGACAATGTTTCCCGGGGTGCGGCCGATCATCTTCTTGGCCTCGGCGCCGACCGCCAGGATGCCGCCGGTGTTCGTGTTGATGGCGACGACCGAGGGCTCGTTGAGGACGATCCCGCGACCCCTGACGTACACCAGCGTGTTGGCAGTCCCGAGGTCGACAGCCATGTCACGGCCGATGAACGACATGTTGTTCGCCATGTGGATACGTCTGGCCTTCCCGAGCTTGAGCGGAGATTCCATCGTAGTCGCGCCCCACGGGGCACGGGGTCCGGGGTTCCGACGTCATTGTCATCAGAACACACAGCGTCCGCTGGTAATGGTGACGACGTGCCGGAGAGATTGGTTCCCGATAAAGCGTTGCATATGCCGGAGGCGACCGGATTTCCCCGGTCGCCTCTGAGCTGATTGGGCGTCAGTCGACGAGCCTTCACCGCAGTTCAGAAGGGGTACAGCCGGTCAGCGCATACACCCGGAAGCGGGACGGCGGGCCGATTGTTCAGACCAGGCCCGGGAAGAAGAGCTTGATCTCCCGCTCGGCGGACTCCGGGGAGTCCGAGGCGTGGATGAGGTTCTCGCGCACGATGCTGCCGAAATCCCCGCGAATGGAGCCGGGGGCGGCGGCGATCGGGTCGGTGGGGCCGGCCAGCGCCCGTACGCCCTCGACGACGCGCTCGCCCTCGACGACCAGCGCCACGGACGGGCCCGAGGCCATGAACTCCATCAGCGGCTCGTAGAACGGGCGGCCGACGTGCTCGGCGTAGTGCTGCTCCAGGGTGCCGAGATCGAGCGTGCGCAGTTCGAGGGCGCCGATCGTCCAGCCTGCCTTGCGCTCGATCCGGCCGATGATCTCGCCGATCAGGCCGCGGCGGACGGCGTCCGGCTTGAGAAGGACAAGGGTGCGCTGGCTCACGGTACGGCTCCTACTGACGGTGACGGGTATGACGACATTACAAGGCGTGGTCAGGCCACCTGCGCCGAGTGCCTCGCCTTGGCCTCGTCGATCTTCCGGCCGTAGTGGACGGAGGCCCACCACAGGGCCGCGAAGACCACGCCCAGGAAGTACATCGTCCCGACCCAGTAGCCGCTCACGACCAGAGCGATCTGCAGCGCCCAGCCGACCGCGAGGGCCCCGGGGCGGGACAGCATGCCGCACAGCAGCACGCACAGCAGCATCCCTGCGCCGCACACCGCCCACACCGTGCCGGCCGTCAGATCGTCCTGCTTCATCGCGACGAGACCGGCGAAGCCGATCACGAAGAACTCACCGATCAGGGTGCTCGCGCACAAGGTCCGCATCGTGCCGCCTCACTTCCGGCCCAGCAGCAGCCGGGCCTCTCCCACGGTGAACACCGATCCGGTGACCAGCACGCCCGCCCCCGAGTACGCGCCCTCGTCCTCGGCGAGGGTGATCGCGGCCTCGATGGCGTCGTCCAGCCGCGCCTCGACCTGCACCCGGTCGTCCCCGAAGACCTCGACGGCCAGCGCCGCCAGCGCGTCCACGTCCATCGCCCGGCTGGTCGAGTTCCGGGTCACCACGATCTCCGCGAGCACCGGCTCGAACGCCTCCAGCAGCCCGCGGACGTCCTTCTCCGCACTCGGACCGACGACCCCCACCAGATGGGTGAAGTCGAAGACCTCGCTGACCGCGGCAGCCGCCGCCCGCGCGCCGGCCGGGTTGTGCGCGGCGTCCAGGACGACGGTCGGGCTGCGCCGGATGATCTCCAGACGGCCCGGCGACGTGACGGACGCGAAGGCACCGCGGATGGTGTCGATGTCCAGCGAGCCGACCCGTGTGGTGCCGATGCCGAAGAACGCCTCGACGGCCGCCAGCGCGACCGCGGCGTTCTGCGCCTGGTGCTCGCCGTGCAGCGGCAGGAAGATCTGCTCGTACTCGCCACCGAGGCCGCGCAGTGTCAGCAGCTGGCCGCCGACCGCGATCTCGCGGTGCACGACACCGAACTCCATGCCCTCGCGGGCCACCGTCGCGTCGACCTCGACGGCGTGCTTGAGCAGCACGGTCGCGGCGTCGACGGGCTGCTGGGACAGCACGACGGTCGCGTCCTTCTTGATGATCCCGGACTTCTCCACGGCGATCTCGCCGGGCGTCGTGCCGAGCCGGTCGGTGTGGTCGAGCGCGATCGGGGTGACGACGGCGACCGAGCCGTCGATCACGTTGGTGGCGTCCCAGCTGCCGCCCATGCCGACCTCGACGACCGCGACATCGACGGGCGCATCGGCGAAGGCCGCGTAGGCCATCGCGGTGAGCACCTCGAAGAACGACAGCCGGTGCGGCTGCGCGTCGTCCGTCATCTCGATGTACGGCTGGATGTCGCGGTACGTCTCGATGAACTTCTCGGCGCTGATCGGCTGCCCGTCCAGGCTGATCCGCTCGGTCATCGCCTGCACGTGCGGGCTGGTGTAGCGGCCGGTGCGCAGATGGAAGCCGAGCAGCAGCTGCTCGACCATGCGGGCGGTGCTGGTCTTGCCGTTGGTCCCGGTGATGTGGATGGCCGGGTAGGTGCGCTGCGGCTCGCCCAGGATGTCCATGAGTGCGGTCATCCGGTCGAGCGACGGCTCCAGCTTCGTCTCGGGCCAGCGCCCGGTCAGCTCCCCCTCGATCTCCCGCAGCTCACGCTCGGTCGCGGGGTCCTTGGGCGGGGCCGGTACGCCGTCGTCCGGCGTGAGCGGGACGGGCGTGCGCAGGGTACGGCTGCCTGCCTCGATCACCGCCATGTCGGCTTCCCGGACGGGCCCGCCGTCGGGGGCGTCGTCGTCCGGGGTCTCGTCGAACAGGTTTGCTGCCGCGTCGTCGTTCTGGGGGTGCTCGCTCACGCCGCCCAGTCTACGGAGCCGGTGCGGGTCCACATGCCCGGGTGAGCGGGCGGCGCACCGCGCGCGCCCCGGAGAACGCGACGGACGCGGGGGCCGGCCCGTGGCGAACGGGCCGGCCCCCGCGTCCCGAGGTCCGGGTGGTGCCGCGGGTCAGCCCTGCGGCAGGCCGTCCAGCTGGGCGGTGATGCGGGCGATGTCCGCCTCGGCCGTCGCCAGCCGGGTGCGGAGCTTGTCCACGACGTGCTCGGGCGCCTTGGCGAGGAACGCCTCGTTGCCGAGCTTGCCCAGCGCCTGCGCCTTCTCCTTCTCGGCCAGCCCGATGTCCTTGGTCAGCCGCTTGCGCTCGGCCTCGACGTCGATCGTGCCGGACAGGTCCATCGCGACGGTGCCGCCGGCGACCGGGAGGGTCGCGGTGGCGCTGAAGCCGGCACCGGCCGGCTGCAGGCGCAGCAGCTGCCGGATCGGCGCCTCGTGGGCCGCCAGCGCGCCCGGCAGCGTGAGCTGCGCGGGGACCTTCTGGCCGGGCTGCAGGCCCTGGTCGGCGCGGAACCTGCGGACCTCGGTGACCACCTGCTGAACGCCGGCGATCTCCTTCTCGGCCGCCGCGTCCCGGAAGCCGCTGTCCTTCGGCCAGTCGGCGACGACGACCGACTCGGCGCCGGTGAGCGTGGTCCACAGCGTCTCGGTGACGAACGGGACCACCGGGTGCAGCAGCCGCAGCAGCACGTCCAGCACCTCGCCGAGCACCCGGCCGGAGACCTCGGCGCCGCGGCCGCCCGCGAAGAAGGTGGTCTTCGACAGCTCGACGTACCAGTCGAAGACCTCGTCCCACGCGAAGTGGTAGAGCGCCTCGGAGAGCTTGGAGAACTGGTAGTCCTCGTAGAGCGCGTCCACTTCGGCGACGACCGCGTTGAGCCGGGACAGCACCCAGCGGTCGGTGGCCGACATCTCCTCGACGGGCGGGAGTTCACCCTCGACCGTCGCGCCGTTCATGAGCGCGAAGCGGGTCGCGTTCCAGATCTTGTTGGTGAACTTGCCGGAGGCCTGGACCCAGTCCTCGCCGATCGGCACGTCCACACCGGGGTTGGCGCCGCGGGCCAGGGTGAAGCGGACGGCGTCGGAGCCGTACTTGTCCATCCATTCCAGCGGGTTGACCGCGTTGCCGAAGGACTTCGACATCTTCTTGCCGAACTGGTCGCGGACCATGCCGTGCAGGGCGATGGTGTGGAACGGCGGGGTGCCGTCCATCGCGTACAGGCCGAACATCATCATCCGGGCGACCCAGAAGAAGAGGATGTCGTAGCCGGTGACCAGCACCGAGTTGGGATAGAACTTCTCCAGCGACTCGGTCTGTTCGGGCCAGCCCAGCGTGGAGAACGGCCACAGGCCCGACGAGAACCACGTGTCGAGCACGTCGGTGTCCTGCGTCCAGCCCTCACCGGTGGGGGGCAGTTCGTCGGGGCCGACGCAGACGACCTCGCCGGCCGGGCCGTACCAGACCGGGATGCGGTGGCCCCACCAGAGCTGGCGCGAGATGCACCAGTCGTGGAGGTTGTCGACCCAGCTGAAGTAGCGGGACTCCATCTCCTTGGGGTGGATCTTCACCCGGCCGTCGCGGACCGCGTCACCGGCGGCCTGGGCCAGCGGGCCGACCTTGACCCACCACTGCAGCGACAGCCGCGGCTCGATGGTCGTCTTGCAGCGCGAGCAGTGCCCCACCGAGTGCGAGTACGGGCGCTTCTCGGCGACGATCCGGCCCTCGGCGCGCAGGGCCGCGACGATGGCGCTGCGGGCTTCGAGCCGGTCCAGGCCCTCGAAGGGGCCCGGGACGGTGATGATCGCCCGCTCGTTCATGACGCTGAGGTTCGGCAGGTCGTGCCGGCGGCCGATCTCGAAGTCGTTCGGGTCGTGCGCCGGGGTCACCTTGACGGCGCCGGTGCCGAACTCCGGGTCCACGTGCTCGTCCGCGACGATCGGGATCCGGCGCCCGGTGAGCGGCAGTTCGATCTCGGTGCCGACCAGGTGCGCGTAGCGCTCGTCGTCCGGGTGGACGGCGACGGCGGTGTCACCGAGCATCGTCTCGGCGCGGGTGGTGGCGACGACGATGGCGTTGTCGCCCTCGCCGTAGCGGATCGAGACGAGCTCGCCGTCGTCGTCCTGGTACTCCACCTCGATGTCCGAGATGGCGGTCAGACAGCGCGGGCACCAGTTGATGATGCGCTCGGCGCGGTAGATCAGCTCGTCGTCGTAGAGCTTCTTGAAGATGGTCTGGACGGACTGCGAGAGGCCTTCGTCCATGGTGAAGCGCTCACGCGACCAGTCGACGCCGTCGCCGAGGCGGCGCATCTGGCCGGAGATCTGGCCGCCGGACTCTTCCTTCCACTGCCAGACCTTCTCGACGAACGCCTCGCGGCCCAGGTCGTGGCGGGACTTGCCCTCCTTGGCCAGCTCGCGCTCGACGACGTTCTGGGTGGCGATGCCGGCGTGGTCCATGCCGGGCTGCCACAGCGTCTCGTACCCCTGCATGCGCTTGCGGCGGGTCAGCGAGTCGATGATCGTGTGCTCGAAGGCGTGCCCCAGGTGCAGGCTGCCCGTGACGTTCGGCGGCGGGATGACGATCGTGTAGGGCGGCTTGTCGCTCTTGGCGTCGGCCTCGAAGTACCCACGCTCCACCCAGCGCTCGTACAGCTTCCCCTCTACCTCGGCCGGCACGTACGCGGTCGGCAGTTCGGGGGTGCTGTTCGGCCCGCCATGGGGGCTGCGCTGAGAGTTGTCGGTCACCCCGTCATTCTACGGGCGCCCCGCACCGCTCGTTACGAAGCCGTAGCGGGCCCGGCGTAAGCGGCGGGTAAGACATCCGGAAGGATGGGTGCACGGTCGTTTACGGAGGGGACGAGTCACATGAGCTACAACCAACCGCCGCCCGATCCCGGCTACGGCGGGCAGCCGAACCCCTACGGGCAGCAGCCGCAGCAGCCCGGCGGATACGGCCAGCCCCAGCAGGGCGGCTACGGACAGCAGCCTCAGCAGCCCGGGTACGGCTACCCGGCGCAGGTCCCCCCGCAGACCGGCCCGTACGGACAGCAGCCGCAGCAGGGCTTCGGCGGCTATCCGCCGCAGCCGCCGCCCGGCAAGAAGAACACGGTGTGGATCGTCATCGCCGCCGTGGTCGTCGTCGCCGCGATCGGTGGGGGCGCCTTCGCGCTCTTCCATGGCGGGGACGCGGACAAGGGCACGGTCAGCAGCAGCAGCGGCACCACCGGCGGCAACAAGGGCAGCGGAAGCGACGACGGCAAGAAGTACAAGCTGACCGCTCCGCAGACCGTCGCCGGTGACTTCCAGCTCAAGGACCCGCTGGACGACGACAGCAAGACCGAGATGAAGGACGTGCCCGGAGTCGTCAACCCGGAGCCGGCGGGCGGCAGTTACGAGAACAGCACCAAGAAGAAGATGCTGTTCAGGGGCGTGTGGGGCACGGTCGCCGATCCCGGGCGGGAGGTAGACGCGCTCTTCGTCAGCGGCACGAAGGACATCACCAAGGAGGGTGACGCCGAGCTCGTCGGGACCCCGGAGAAGGTCACGCCGGACGGGCTCGACGGCGGCGCCGTCATGAAGTGCCAGATCGTCAGGTTCAAGGCGCCCACCACCAGCACCTCACCGGTGAAGAGCGCGGATGTGCCGCTGTGCATCTGGTCCGACCGCAGCACCGTGGCCATGGTCATGGTCGTCGACCCGATCGCCGCCCTCACCGGCAGCGGCCCCAGCATCAGCGACACCGCGGCCACCACAGCGAAGGTGCGCAAGGACGCCCGCGTCGAGATCAAGTAGACCGACGCAGCAGGCCGTGACCACCTAGCGGTACGCGGTCACGGTCACACGAAGCAAGACGTACGTTCCACGAGGGGAATCACCCACACATGAGCTACAACCAGCCGCCGCCGGGTTACGGCCAGCCGCAGCAGCCGCCTCAGCAGCCCTACGGCCAGCCGCAGCCCCAGCCCGGATACGGCGGCTACCCCCAGCAGCCGCAGCAGCCCCAGCAGGGCTGGCCGCAGCAGCAGGGTTACCCGCAGCAGCCCCAGCAGCCGCAGCAGGGCTGGAACGGCCAGCAGCCCGGCCAGCAGCCGGGTTACCCGCCGCAGCCGCCCCAGGGCAGGAGCAAGACCGTCGGCGTGGTCATCGGTGTCGTGGTGCTCGCCGCCATCGGCGGGGGCATCTACTTCGCCACCAGCGGCGGTTCCAGCGGCAGTGGCGGCGGCTACAAGATCGCCTTCCCGGAGAAGATCGCCGACGGCAAGTACACCAAGTCGTCGGAGAACATCGGCACCCCCGAGACGGGCAAGTCGGACGCCGGCATCACCGACCCGACCAGCGTGCGGGGCACGTACAAGTCGGACAAGGAGACGGTCTCCCTCTCCGGCGGCGAGGGCAATGTCACGGACCCCAAGGCCGCGGTCGACAAGATCCTTTCGAGCGGTCTCAGCAAGAGCGGCGCCGAGGCCACCGAGCAGCACCCCGCCGGATTCGACGGCGCCGTGATGAAGTGCGCCGGCGGCGGCTCGTCCATGCCCTACTGCGTCTGGGGCGACGACAGCACCGTGATGATCTCGATGTACATCAACATCGACCTCAGCGGTACGTCCACGCCGCCCTCCGCCTCCGAGTGGGCGAACACCACGGCCAAGATCCGCAGCGAGATCCGCGTCAAGAAGTAGCCGCACCCGTGCGGTAGCCGTACAAAGCGAAGGGGGCGCCCCGCAGTTGCCGGGCGCCCCCTTCGATGTCAGCCGGTGAGCGCTATGCGCTCTTCTGCTCGCCCTTGCCGATGATGCGCGGCTCGCGCGGCACCAGGGTCGGGTTGACGTTGGAGTGCACGACCTCGTCGGTGATGACGACGCGGGCGACGTCCTTGCGGGACGGCACCTCGTACATCACGGACATCAGCACCTCCTCCATGATGGCGCGCAACCCGCGCGCGCCGGTCTGGCGGAGGATCGCCTGGTCGGCGATGGCTTCCAGCGCGCTGTGCTCGAACTCCAGCTCCACACCGTCGAGTTCGAAGAGCTTCTGGTACTGCTTCACCAGGGCGTTCTTCGGCTCCACGAGGATCTGCAGCAGCGCCTCACGGTCCAGGTTGTGGACGGAGGTGATGACCGGCAGCCGGCCGATGAACTCGGGAATCATCCCGAACTTCACCAGGTCCTCCGGCATGATCTCCTGGAACTGGTTCGCGGCCTGGATCTCGCGCTTGGAGCGGATCGTCGCGCCGAAGCCGATGCCCTTGGCGCCGGCCCGCGATTCGATGATCTTCTCCAGGCCCGCGAAGGCACCACCCACGATGAACAGCACATTCGTGGTGTCGATCTGGATGAACTCCTGGTGCGGGTGCTTGCGCCCGCCCTGCGGCGGCACCGAGGCCGTCGTGCCTTCCAGGATCTTCAGCAGCGCCTGCTGAACGCCCTCACCGGACACATCCCGCGTGATCGAAGGATTTTCACTCTTGCGAGCGACCTTGTCGATCTCGTCGATGTAGATGATCCCGGTCTCGGCCTTCTTGACGTCGTAGTCGGCCGCCTGGATCAGCTTGAGCAGGATGTTCTCGACGTCCTCGCCGACATAGCCCGCCTCGGTGAGCGCGGTGGCGTCGGCGATGGCGAACGGCACGTTCAGCATCCGGGCGAGGGTCTGCGCGAGCAGCGTCTTGCCGGAGCCGGTGGGGCCGAGGAGCAGGATGTTGGACTTGGCGAGCTCGATCGCGTCGTCGTGGCCCCGGCCGTTGTTCTCACCGGCCTGCACCCGCTTGTAATGGTTGTAGACCGCGACCGAGAGAGCCTTCTTCGCCGGCTCCTGGCCGACGACGTAGCTCTCCAGGAACTCGTAGATCTCCCGAGGCTTGGGCAGATCCTCCCACCGCACTTCGGAGGACTCGGCCAGCTCCTCCTCGATGATCTCGTTGCAGAGATCGATGCACTCATCGCAGATGTACACACCAGGCCCTGCGATGAGCTTCTTCACCTGCTTCTGGCTCTTGCCGCAGAACGAGCACTTGAGCAGGTCGCCGCCGTCACCGATGCGTGCCACGAGGTGTTTCCCCTTCGCCTGGGATCCGCCTAGTCCAACGGAACCTGGTGCTTCTCTCATCGACGGTACCTTGCCGCGCCCCCCGTGCGGGCCCCCCTTGGACCTACTCAGTCCAAGGAGGGCGGTAACGCTTCCGCACTGCGGTACCCCCATGGGGGTACCGCGATCCCTCCGTCAGACCGACGCGGAGGTCTTACGGGTGGAGACGATCTGGTCGACCAGACCGTACGCGAGGGCTTCCTCGGCGGTCAGGATCTTGTCGCGCTCGATGTCCTCGCGGATCTGCTCGATCGGCGTGGTGGAGTGCTTGGAGAGCATCTCCTCCAGCTGCGCGCGCATCCGGATGATCTCGTTGGCCGCGATCTCCAGGTCGGAGACCTGACCCCGGCCGGTCTCGCTGTACGGCTGGTGGATCAGGATCCGCGCGTTCGGCAGCGCCATCCGCTTGCCGGGGCTGCCGGCCGCGAGCAGCACGGCCGCGGCGGAGGCCGCCTGGCCCATGCAGACCGTCTGGATGTCCGGCTTCACGAACTGCATGGTGTCGTAGATGGCCGTGAGGGCCGTGAACGAGCCACCGGGCGAGTTGATGTAGACGGAGATGTCGCGGTCCGGGTCCATCGACTCCAGGCACAGCAGCTGCGCCATGACGTCGTTGGCCGAGGCGTCGTCGATCTGCACACCGAGGAAGATCACGCGCTCCTCGAAGAGCTTCGCGTACGGGTCGTACTCGCGCACGCCCTGCGAGGTGCGCTCGACGAAGCGCGGAATGATGTAGCGGGCCTCGGCGCCGAGCACACCAGGCGCCTCGGCCATCGTGCGCTCGTAGAGGCCGCTACCGGGGAAATTCAGGGAGTTCACTTTCACCGTCCTGGTGATGAGCAGTGGGCTGGGCGGGTTCGGCGGAGGGGGCCTGAGGTGCTCAGACAGCCCCGGTGCCGCCACCGCCCGGAACGCCGGAGGCGGTGAGCATGACCCCGTCCAGCAGGCCGTAGGCGGTGGCCTCCTCGGCCGAGAACCAGCGGTCGCGGTCGGAGTCCTTGGTGATCTGCTCGACGCTCTGGCCGCTGTGCTGCGCGATGAGCTCGGCCATCCGCCGCTTGGTGTGCAGCAGCTGCTCGGCCTGGATCTTGATGTCGGTGGCGGAGCCACCCAGACCCGCGGAGGGCTGGTGCATCAGGATCCGGGTGTTCGGCAGCGCGAAGCGCTTGCCGGGCGTGCCCGCGGTGAGCAGGAACTGGCCCATCGAGGCGGCGAGGCCCATGGCGATCGTCACGACGTCGTTCTTGATGAACTGCATCGTGTCGTAGATCGCCATGCCGGCCGTCACGGAGCCGCCGGGCGAGTTGATGTAGAGGTAAATGTCCTTGTCCGGGTCAGCGGCGAGAAGGAGCAGCTGCGCGGTGATCTTGTTGGCGATATCGTCGTCGACCGCCTGGCCGAGGAAGATGATCCGCTCGTTGAGCAGTCGGTTGTAGACCTGGTCGCCGAGTCCACCGATGGTCGGCTCGCCGGCGGCGGAAGGCATCGGAGTCGTCACGTATCCACCTGCTCGTTGTCGGACGGCCCGGGGCCGTCTCAGCGTCTTCGTCTTCGCGTCTTCGCGTCTTCGGGTGTTCTCGGGCGGCTCGGGGGTCAGTCCCCCAGCATCCCTACTTGGACCCTAACGCGCAGGTGGGGCCCAGCAATCCCCTACGCGAAACTGTTCGCTGTGAGCGCAGGCTCGGCGCCCGGGTAAGCAAAACGGGCCCGAACGCGGCTTCGCGTCGGGGCCCGTCGTGCGAACAGGTCAGGCCTTGTCGGAGGTCGCCTCGACGGCGTCCTCGACCTCGGTGGCGGTCTCCTCGTCGGAGCCGGCCTCCACCGTCACAGCACCCTCGTCCTCGACCTCGTCGTCCAGGTCGACCGTCTCACCGTTGGTGTCGGTGACCTTGGCGGCCTCGACGACCACAGCGAGCGCCTTGCCGCGGGCGACCTCGCCGACGAGCATCGGCACCTGGCCGCCTTCGACGACGGCCTGGGCGAACTGGTCCGGGCTCATGCCCGAGGAGGCGGCGCGGCGCATGAGGTGCTCGGTGAGCTCCTCCTGGTTGACCGACAGCTGCTCCTTGGAGACCAGCTCATCCAGGATGAACTGGGTCTTGATGCCCTTGGTGGCCTGCGCGCCGAGCTCCGCGTCGTGCTCCTCGGCGGTCTTGCCCTCGCGCTCCAGGTAGCTGTCCCAGTCCAGGCCCATGGCCGGGAACTGGTGGTGCTCCAGGTTGTGCTTGCGGGTCTGGATCTCGTCCGCCAGCAGCTTCTCCGGCATCGGGACCTCGACCAGCTCCAGGAGGGCGTCGAGCACCTTCTCCTGGGCCTGGGTGGCCTGGTCGTAACGCTTCATGTTCTCGAGGCGCTTGACGCTGTCCGCGCGCAGCTCCTCGAGGGTGTCGAACTCGCTCGCCAGCTGGGCGAAGTCGTCGTCCAGCTCGGGCAGCTCACGGGCCTGGACGGACGTCACGTCCACCTTGACCGACGAGGTCTTGCCGGCGGCGGAGCCGCCCTTGAGCTCGGAGTCGAAGGTGGCGGTGCCGCCGGCCTCGAGACCGATGACGGCCTCGTCGATGCCCTCGAGCAGCTGGCCGGAGCCGATGGTGTAGCTGACGCCCTTGGCGACGCCGTCCTCGAGGACCTCGCCGTCCACGGACGCTTCGAGGTCCAGGACCACGACATCGCCCTCGGCGGCGGCGCGCTCGACCGGGGAGGTCGAGGCGAAGCGCTCGCGGAGCTGCTCCAGCGACTTGTCGATGTCCTCGTCCGACACCTCAAGGGCGTCGACGGTGACCTCGATGCCGGAGTAGTCCGGGATCTCGATCGCCGGACGGATGTCGACCTCGGCGGTGAACTTGAGGTCCTGGCCGTCGTTGAACTCGGTGATGTCGACGTCGGGCTGGCCGAGAACGTTCAGCTCGCCCTCGCTGACAGCCTCCGTGTAGAACTTCGGGAGTGCGTCGTTGATGGCCTCTTCGAGGACCGAGCCGCGACCGAACCGCTGGTCGATGACGCGCGCGGGGATCTTGCCCTTACGGAAGCCCGGCACCGTGACCTGCTGGTTGATCTTCTTGTAGGCCGCGTCGAGGCTGGGCTTGAGCTCCTCGAAGGGCACCTCGACAGTGAGTCGAACCCGGGTCGGGTTCAGAGTCTCGACGGCGCTCTTCACGGTTGGGTCTCCTTGGGGCTGACATCAGGGGCTTTAGAGAATCGCGCCAACACCCGGTTCCCACCATGTGAGCGGAACCGGCGGCCGACGAGACGTACTACTCGGGGACTGCGCCCCTACGTCGCCCCGTATACAGGCGCCATTGCATAGTACCGGTACGACGGGCACGCCCGTCCCGCTCGGCAAAGTCATCTGGTCGGGGTGGCCGGATTCGAACCGACGGCCTTCCGCTCCCAAAGCGGACGCGCTACCAAGCTGCGCCACACCCCGCTGGTGCGAGACGTAGAGTACATGCCCTGGTACACGCGGGCGGCCAATATTCCGTCGCGACTTCAACTGAATCCCGGCCGGGTCGCACACCCGGATTTACCGGTGTGCGGCGGGGGTGTGCGAGCCGCTACGATGCGGTGTGCCAGAATCTGTGGCGCTGCGGGCGTAGCTCAATGGTAGAGCCCTAGTCTTCCAAACTAGCTACGCGGGTTCGATTCCCGTCGCCCGCTCTGTACGGCTCCGGCCCGTGCCCGAGGACTTCCGTCCCGGTCACGGGCCGGACGCGTTCCTGCCAGTGCGTTCTAGGGCGTGTTGCGAAAGTCCCGCCTGGCCCACGACGCCTGGCACGCGCCCTCGCCGCGTTGTCGGGCTCGTCCACGTACGTCCAATACAAGGACGACCCTCCGCCTTGCGAGCGCACGCACCAGACGCCGTGGACCACACCCTCCGGGCGAACGGCGCTCCTTTCGCAACACGCCCTAGGCTGCCGGGCATGGAGATCTGGATCAATCCCGCCTGTTCGAAATGCCGCTCCGCGCTGAGCACCCTGGACGCCGAGGGCGCGGAGTACACCGTCCGCCGTTATCTGGAGGACCCGCCGGACGCGGACGAGCTGCGGGCGGTGCTGGGGCGGCTGGGGCTGGAGCCGTGGGACATCGCGCGGACCCAGGAGCCGGCCGCCGCCGGGCTGGGCCTGAAGGAGTGGGGCCGCGGGCCCGGGGACCGCGACCGCTGGATCGACGCCCTCGCCGCCCACCCCTCCCTCATCCAGCGCCCGATCATCACCTCGGACGACGGCACGGCCCAGGTCGCCCGTACCGAGGACGCGGTACGCGACGCGCTGTCGCGCGGCGGGGCGGGCTGAGGCCCGCGGCGATCAGTGGCGGTCAGTCGACCGGGACGCCCTGGGGGGCCTTGATGCGTTTCATGATCATCTGGGAGTTGACGTCGCTGACGCCCGGGAGGGAGATCAGCTTCTCGGTCCAGAAGCGCTCGTAGGCCTCGCTGTCGGCGACGGCGATGCGGAGCAGGCAGCCGGGGGCGCCGTAGAGGCGGTAGGCCTCGACCACGTCCGGGGTGGACTGGAGCTGGGCCTCGAAGGCGGCGACGGAGTCGCGGTCGCGGCGGACCTCCACCGAGGCGAAGACCTCGAAGCCGCGTCCGACGGCGGCCGGCTCGACGACGGCGCGGTAGCTCCGGATCACCCCGTCGTCCTCCAGTTGGCGCACCCGGCGCAGGCAGGGGGAAGGGGTGAGGCCGACCCGCTGGGCCAGCTCCTGGTTGGTCAGCCGGCCGTCGGCCTGCAGCTCGCGCAAGATTCGTCTGTCGATAGCGTCCATGGTGACATTTTCTAGCACTGTCGTGCGCATTTCGCGCCGTAATCAGCAATCAAATGTTGTCAATATCCGCATATCCTTGCTGTGGACTTATCAGACAACACGCGGAAGCGGGTCACAGTGCCGCACATCGTCGTCATCAGCACCGGGGGCACGATAGCCAGCAGGTGGCAGGGAGCCGGTTACGCGGCGGAGGCCGCCGGCCTGGAAGTGCTGGCCGCGGGGGCGATCCCCGAGGGCGTCGACGTACGGGTCGTGGACCTGTTCACCGTCAACAGCTCCCGGCTGACCACCGCCCACCAGCTGGAACTGCTGCGTACGGTGCACGAGGTGCTGGCCGACCCGGCCGTCGACGGCGTGGTCGTCACGCACGGCACGGACACCCTGGAGGAGTCCGCCTTCCTGCTGGACCTGCACCACGCGGACCGCAGGCCGGTCGTGCTCACCGGGGCGCAGAAGCCGCTGGACGCGGCCGACGGCGACGCGGCGGGCAACCTCTACGACGCGCTGCTGACCGCCTCCACCGGCCGGGACATCGGCGCGGTCATCGCCTTCGGCGGGCTGGTGCACGCGGCCCGCGGCACGGTGAAGAAGCACACCGTCGACGTCCAGGCGTTCGCCGACCCGACGGGGCTGCCACTGGGCCGGGTGCAGTTCGGCCGGGTCACCTGGGGGCGGCACCGCCCCCGGCCCGAGGCGCTGCCGGTGCCCGCCGCGGGCGTACGGCCGCCGCGGGTGGACATCGTGATGCACCACAGCGACGCCGATCCGGTGCTGTTCGACGCCGCGCTGGCCGCCGGCGCCGAGGGCATCGTGCTGGTCGGGACCGGAGCCGGCAACGCGACCCCGGACTTCGCGGCCGCGGTCGGCCGGGCGGTGGCGGCCGGCGTCCTCGTCGCGGTCAGCACCCGGGTGGCGGCCGGCGCGGTGGCGCCGATCTACACCGGCGGCGGAGCCGTGGACCTGGTCGAGGCGGGCGCCGTGCTGGCCGGCACGCTGCGCGCGGGACAGGCCCGCATCGCGGTGCTGTCCGCGCTGCTGTCCACACCCGACCGCGCGGACCGCCCCGCCGCGCTGCGCCGGATCGTGGACTCGTCGTCAGAGCTTTATCTGGTTGATGGTGTCGGCAAGTGAGGTAAGGAAACGGTTCACCGAGGGCGCCATATTGGTCGACGCGATGAAGAAGCCGAACAGGGCGGCCACTATCGCGGGGCCGACCTTGATCGACTTCCCCCTGATCATGACCACCAGAATGACGCCCAACAACAGGACTACGGACAGGGAGATGGCCACAGCGGATCACTTCCTCTTCGGTACGCCGCAACGGTCCGGGGAGTCGCCGCGCCCCCGCGCCACATCCATCGTGCCACCAAGCACCGACACTATGGACCCGGGAACCACATCGTTCCACGACAACACGGCCACAAACAGGCGGCCTCAAGAACAGGGGTGGCGAACTGGCGTGCGGACCACCGGTGTTGGGGGGCGTGGTGACGGTGGTGCCGGAGGGGGCGCCGCGCCGTCAGTCACGGCACACGACCAGCAGCGCACGGTCGTCGTTGACGTCGTTGGCGACCGCCTCGATCAACCGCCAGGCGGCGCCGCGGAATCCCGTGGCGACGAACCGGTCGGCCTCGCCGATCAGCCGGTCGATGCCCTCGGTGATGTCCCGGTCCGCGGCCTCGACCAGGCCGTCGGTGAACAGCAGCAGAACGTCGCCCGACCGCAACGTTCCCTTGACGCCGTGGAATTCGGCGCCGTCGTAGACCCCCAGCAGCGGGCCCTCCGCCGCCATCTCCTCCCAGCGGCCGGTTCCCGCGCTGAGCTGGACGCCGGGCAGATGGCCGGCCGACAGCAACTCGTAGTCGCCGCTCTCGAGGTCGAGCACCAGATGGATGGAGGTCGCGAAGCCCTCGTCCCAGTTCTGGCGCAGCAGATAGCCGTTGGCGGCGGTCAGGAAGGCGTGCGGCGGCAGCGAGCCGAGCAGACCGCCGAAGGCGCCAGACAGCAGCAGTGAACGGGACGCGGCGTCCATGCCCTTTCCCGACACATCGGTCAGCACCGCTTCGAGCACCCGGCCGCCGAGCGTGCGGGTGGCGACCACGAAGTCGCCGGAGAAGGACTGGCCGCCGGCCGGGCGCAGCGCCATCTCGGCGTGCCACCCCGCCGGGAGCCTGGGCAGCCGGCTCTGCACCCGGATCCGTTCCCGCAGGTCGAACAGCATCGTGTGGCCGCCCCGCCAGGGCACGCCGACCCGGCTGCGGAACTGGGCGATGAGCAGTCCGGAGAGGGCGACGGCGGAGACCACCAGGACGATGCCCGGGGTCACCCGGGACGGGCCGTCCTGGTACGGGCCGAGGACCGCGGACTCGACGACCAGCGCGACCGCGGCGCTCGTGTAGAGCACCAGGAGACTCGCCGGGCGCAGCAGCAGGCCGCCGGTGAGGATCGGCAGGACGAGGGCGCTGGGCGGGCACCAGACGGGGATGCAGACGGTGGTGTAGGCGAGGGCCGGGACCGTGAGCATCAGCACGGTCAGCGCCAGCCAGTCCGAGGCGTCCCCGCGGAAGTAGTCGACGGCGGACTTGCGCAGGCCGAGGCGGACCCTGTGCAGCGACCGGCGCCACCGGGTGCCAAGACTGTCTCTTGCCGCGTCCTTACCCATGTTCCGGCGACCCTACCCACCCTTTCGGCGGCACGTCGATTCCCTGGACGGTGGGTCGCTGTCTGCGGTAAATGGGCTCGCATCACGGTAAGAGGGCTGGTAGGCAGGGTCCATGACGACCGAATTGCGGGTGCTTGACGCCGAGCAGTGGGACGACTGGTACGGGATGTTGGAGCGCGCCTTCGGAGGCCCTGCCGAGTCCCGGGACGAACGGGCGCTGTGGCGGGAGCTGACCGATTGCGAACGGTCGCTCGCGGCATGGGACGGGGACGAGATCGCCGGCACCGCGGGGGCGTTCTCGTTCCGGCTGTCGGTGCCGGGCGGCGCGCTCGTGCCGGCGGCGGGCGTGACGATGGTGAGCGTGCAGCCGACGCACCGCCGGCGCGGGGTGCTGACGTCGATGATGCGCAGACAGCTGGACGATGTGCGCGCGGCGGGCGAGCCGTTGGCGGTGCTCACCGCCTCGGAGCCGGCGATCTACGGCCGCTTCGGCTACGGGCAGGCCACGGACCAGATGCGGCTGGAGATCGACACCAACCGCGTCCGGCTGAACCTGCCCGCCGGGACCGACCGGGTCCGGCTGCGGATCGTGGCCCCCGCCGCGGCACGCGAGGTGTGCGAGACGGTCTACGCGCAGCGGGTCGCCGCCCGGCCGGGGATGCTCGCCCGGCAACCGGGCTGGGACCGGCTGCCGTTGCTCGACCCGAAGTCGAACCGGGACGGCGCCGGCGAGCTGCTGTGTGTGCTCGCCGAGGTGGACGGCGAGGTGCGCGGCTACGCGCGGTACGCGGTGCGGCCCATCTGGAGCCCGGCGACCGGGCCCGACGGCGCGGTGCTGCTGCGCGACGTCGAGGCGCTCGACCCGGTGGCCTACGCGGCGCTGTGGAACTTCCTGTTCGGGCTCGACCTGACGTCCTCGGTACGGATCCGCAACCGGCCGGCCGACGACCCGGTGCTCCACCTGGTCTCCGACGTCCGCCGGTGCGGCATCGGGCTCCGCGACGGGCTGTTCGTCCGGACGGTGGACGTCGGGGCGGCCCTGGAGGCACGGACGTACGCGGCTCCGGTCGACGTGGTGCTCGATGTCGAGGACGCGTTCTGTCCGTGGAACGCCGGGCGCTGGCGGCTGGCGGGCGACGCGAAGGGGGCGACGTGCGCGCGGACCGGCGACGCGGCGGATCTGGCGCTCTCGGCGCGGGAGTTGGGGGCGGCGTATCTGGGCGGCTTCTCGCTCGGCGCCCTGGCGGCGGCGGGGCGGGTGACGGAGTTGCGGCCCGGCGCGCTGGCCGAGGCGTCGGCGGCGTTCGGTTCCGACGTCAAGCCGTGGTTGCCGCACGGGTTCTGAGCGGCCTGGCGGCACCGGACACTCACCACAGGCAAAAAAGTGACGGAGAGTGTCGAACTCACTGCACTCGGACACGCATAGTTACCTTTGTCACACCGGCGCCGGGAACGCATGGGACGGCTGAGCAAGTCTCATACGTAGAGCCGTAGTTGGGCACGTGTGCCGGACACCGCCCGGCCCGGAGTGACAGAGGAGAAGCCATGAGAGCATTCGCGCTGTTTCATGCCCGGCCGACCACCCCGGACACCTTCACCACCCTGTACACCTACGACTGCGCGCAGCAGCTCAACGTCCTGCCCGACGGACGACCCGTCATCAGTGACCCCGTGATGCTGCTCGCCACCGGCTCCACCACGTCCACCGCCGGCTCCAAGACCCACTTCGACGACTGAGCCCCAGACGCCCATGACCGTCCTGATCCTGACCGTCCCGGAGGACGTGACAGCGGACCTGGTGGTGGCAGCCCTGCACGAGCGCGCGGTGCCGGTGGTGCGACTGGACCCGGCCGGACTGCCCGGCGAGGTCTCCATGTCCGCCGAGTACATAAGCGGCGACGTGCACGGCTTCCTGTCCGTACAGGGGCGCCTGGTGAGCATGAACAGCCTGCGCTCGGTGTGGATCCGGCGCCCCGGCACCCCGGGCGCGGATGCGACCCGGCGCTCCGAGCAGCCGGAGTGGCTGACCACCGAGGCGGAGCGGGCCCTGTACGGGGCACTGCGCTGTGTGCCCGCACCGTGGATGAACCATCCGGGCGCCGCCGAGCAGGCCCGCTACAAGCCCTGGCAGCTCTTCGCCGCGCACCGCGCGGGCTTCGCCGTGCCCGCCACCCTGATCACGACATTTCCGCAGGCCGCCCGGAAGTTCGCCGAGCAGCACCCGGAGCTGGTGGTCAAGTCCGTCTCCGGCACCCATCCGGGGAACCCGCCCATGGTGCTGCCGACCACGGTGGTCCCGCCGGACCCCGACTTCTCATCGGTCTCGGCGGGCCCCACCCTGCTCCAGGAGTACGTGCGCAAGACCGCCGACATCAGGCTGACCTGCGTGGGGGTCCGGCAGTTCGCCGCCGCCAAGAAGGCAGGCCCGGACCAGGTGGACGGCCGCTTCGGCAGCCCCGAGGACGCGCAGTGGTACCCGGTCGAACCGCCCGCGCGGATCGCGCGGGCGGTCCGGGACTACATGGACGAGGCCGGACTTGCCTACGGTGCCTTCGACTTCGCGGAGGACTGCGACGGCACCTGGTGGTTCCTGGAGTGCAACCAGTCGGGCCAGTTCGGCTTCGTCGAGCTGGCGACCGGTCAGCCCATCACCGCGGCGATCGCCGACTGGCTCGCCCGTGACGGGACCTGAGCCCCTTCCGCGCCGGCTCAGGACTCCCCGATCGCCCACCGTGAGCCGTAGGAGCAGTGCCGGAGGCGGGCGGTTCCAGGGCGTGTTGCGAAAGTCCCGCCTGGCCCACGACGCCTGGCACGCGCCCTAGCCTGCCGCCGAAGGCCCCTGGCAGTGCGGGCACCAGAACAGGTTTCTCGCTGCCAGGCCCGCCGTGCGGATCTCTCCGCCGCAGATCAGACAGGGCTGCCCGGTGCGGCGGTAGACGTAGACCTCGCCGCCGTGGTCGTCCTGGCGGGGCGGGCGGCCCATCGCTTCGGGCTCGTGTTCCGGGCGGACGGTGTCGATGCGGTTGTTGCGGACGCCTTCGCGCATGAGGGCTGCCAGGTCGGTCCACATCGCGTCCCATTGGGCGCGGGTGATGTCGCGGCCGGGGCGGTAGGGGTCGATGCCGTGGCGGAAGAGGACTTCGGCCCGGTAGACGTTTCCCACTCCGGCGATGATCTTCTGGTCCATCAGGAGTGCCGCGATAGTGGTGCGGCTGCGCGTGATGCGGTGCCATGCCTTGGCCGGGTCGTCCGCCGGGCGCAGCGGGTCCGGGCCGAGGCGGGCGTGTATCGCGTGCTTCTCGCCGTCGGTGATCAGCGCGCAGGTGGTGGGGCCGCGCAGGTCGGCGTACGAGTCCGGGTTGGCGAGCCGCAGCCGGACGGTGTCGGTGGGCGGTGGGGCCTTGCCGTCGCCGAAGCCGAGTTTGCCGAACAGGCCCAGGTGGATGTGGACCCAGCCCGTCCCGTCGAAGCCGAGGAACAGGTGCTTGCCGTGCGCGTCGACGCGGTCGAGGACCGCGCCGTCCAGCAGCGCGGCGCTGTCGGAGAACTTGCCCTGGGGGCTGCTCGCCCGCACAGGACGGCCGCCGAACCTCTCGAAGTGGTCGGCGGCCAGCCGGTGGATCGTGTGCCCTTCGGGCATGGTGCGGTCAGCCCTGCGGGTGGTGGGCCGGGATCGGGGGGAACTCACCGGTGTTCTCGTACGCGGTGAGCATGTCGATACGGCGGGTGTGCCGCTCCTCGCCGGAGTACGGGGTGGCGAGGAAGATCTCGACGAACTTGGTCGCCTCGTCCTCGGTGTGCATCCGGCCGCCGATGCTGATCACGTTGGCGTCGTTGTGCTCACGGCCGAGGGCGGCGGTCTGCTCGCTCCAGGCGAGTGCGGCGCGGACGCCCTTGACCTTGTTCGCGGCGATCTGCTCGCCGTTGCCGGAGCCACCGATGACGATGCCGAGGCTGCCGGGGTCGGCGGCGGTGCTCGCCGCGGCCCGCAGGCAGAACGGCGGGTAGTCGTCCTGGGCGTCATAGATGTGCGGACCGCAGTCCGTCACCTCGTGGTTGTTGGCCTTGAGCCACTCGACGAGGTGGTTCTTGAGTTCGAAGCCGGCATGGTCGGAGCCGAGATACACGCGCATACGGACGAGTGTGGCATGTCCGGAGGCGGGCAGAGGTCAGGGGGGCGTCGGGCGCGCTTGAGGGTTATTTGAGGTTAAAACAACGAATTGGCCTCAGCTGTCCTCCGCTGTTCCGTAAGTGGTCGTTCCGGGTATTGGATGCGACCCCATGAGCTCACTTCCCCCCTCAGTCGTGACCGACGCCCCCCAACAGGAAGACAGGACTCCACAGCAGTCGTCCGGCCTCCAGGCCGGACTCAAGAACCGTCATCTGTCGATGATCGCGATCGGCGGTGTCATCGGCGCCGGCCTGTTCGTCGGCTCCGGTTCCGGTATCGCGGCGGCAGGCCCGGGCATCCTGCTCTCGTACGCCCTTGTCGGCACGATGGTCGTGTTCGTCATGCGGATGCTGGGCGAGATGGCGGTGGCCAACCCCACGTCCGGCTCGTTCTCCGCCTACGCGGACCGGGCACTCGGCCGCTGGGCCGGGTTCTCCATCGGCTGGCTCTACTGGTTCTTCTGGGTCGTGGTGCTGGCGGTCGAGGCGACGGCCGGCGCGACGATCCTGCACGGCTGGGTGTCCTCGGTCCCGCAGTGGGCCTGGGCGCTGATCGTGATGGCGGTGCTGACCGCGACCAACCTGGTCTCCGTCGGCTCGTACGGCGAGTTCGAGTTCTGGTTCGCCGGGATCAAGGTCGTCGCCATCGCCGCGTTCATCGTTCTCGGCGGGCTCGCCGCCTTCGGCATCCTGCCGGGCTCCGACCACGAAGCGGTCGGTATGGCGAACCTCACCGGGCACGGCGGCTTCCTGCCGAACGGGCCCGGCGCGATCCTCACCGGTGTGCTGATGGTGGTGTTCTCGTTCATGGGCAGCGAGATCGTCACCCTCGCGGCGGGCGAGTCCCAGAACCCGCGCAAGGCGATCACCAAGGCGACCAACAGCGTCATCTGGCGCGTCGGCGTCTTCTACCTGGGCTCGATCCTCATCGTGGTCTCCCTGCTGAAGTGGGACGACCCGGCGATCACCAAGAAGGGCTCGTACGTCGCGGCCCTGGACTCCATAGGTATCGCGCACGCCGGCGAGATCATGAACGTCATCGTGCTGACGGCCGTGCTGTCCTGCCTCAACTCCGGCCTGTACACCGCGTCCCGGATGGCCTTCTCGCTCGGGCAGCGCGGCGACGCGCCGGCGCAGTTCGCGCGCACCAGCAAGGGCGGGGTGCCGCGGAACGCGATCCTGGGGTCGGTGCTGTTCGGCTTCGTCGCGGTCTTCTTCAACTACGAGTGGCCGGACACCGTCTTCAAGTTCCTGCTCAACTCGTCCGGCGCGGTCGCGCTGTTCGTCTGGCTGGTCATCTGCTTCTCGCAGCTGAAGATGCGCCGCATCATCGAGCGGGAGGAACCGGAGAAGCTCATTGTGCGGATGTGGCTCTTCCCGTACCTGACGTGGGCGACGATCGGCATGATCTCGTTCGTGCTCGTCTACATGCTCACCGACAAGGACGGCCGCCCGCAGGTGCTGCTGTCGCTGCTGGTGGCGGCCGTGGTCATCGCGATCTCGCTGGTCCGTGAGCGGATGCAGCGCGACCGCAAGGACGCTGTCGTCGGCTCGTAGCCGTGGAACGACGGCGGCCCGGTCCCTGAGGGGCCGGGCCGCCGTGCTGTCCGCGGTCAGCCGCGGCGGCCCACCAGCTGCCAGGCGGCGGGCAGCACGCCCATCGCGAGCGCGGCCTTGAGGGCGTCACCGAGCAGGTACGGCGTCAGGCCGAGCGAAACGGCCTTGCCGAAGGAGAGATGGGCGGCCAGCGCCAGGTACGGCACGCCGACCGCGTAGATGATCACGCTGCCGAGCACCATGGCACCGGCCGTCCGCAGCACGGTGCGGTCCGCACCGCGGCGGGCGAGCGCGCCGACGGCGGCCGAGGCGAGCAGCATTCCGAGGATGTAGCCGAAGCTCGGCATGGCGGAGCCCGACGAACCCTCCGCGAACCACGGCATGCCGGCGACACCCGCGACGGCGTACAGCGCCAGGGCCGCGAATCCGCGGCGGGCGCCGAGCGCGGTGCCGACCAGCAGCGCGGCGAAGGTCTGGCCGGTGACCGGGACCGGGGAGCCGGGGACCGGCACCGAGAGCTGCGCGGCCAGACCGGTGAGCGCGGCGCCGCCGAGCACCAGCGCCACGTCGCGCACCCGGGCCCGGGCGGCGGAGGACGCGGGGAGCAGATCGGCGAGGACCGTGCCGGTCCGGGTGTCAGAGACAACAGCGGTGCTCATCGGGACTCCGTGGGTGAGAGGTCGGCCGGGCCGGGTTCGTACAGGTGACGCCGCGACGCTAGCGCAGCGGACAACCCAAGATCACCGTCGGCAGACGACAAAGGCACGCTCGGCGTCTTGGAGGTTCCCTGCACCGGCCAGCTTTCGCCGCCGCGCTTGCGTTTCGCTTGTTTCAGCAGGTCACGTGATGCTCGTCACGGTCGGCGCGGGAGACCCCGCCCGACGCCGACGGGTTTTGCGGAGCGTGCCCGGGCACGGGGACACTGTGGGGTCCCACCAAAGCCCACCGATTCTTCCACCGTCCCCCCTCCCCCGATCCTGTGAGAGTTCGAGCACCGTGCACGAGATACCGCCCCCCGCCGAGCCGTTGTCGGCCGGGCTGAAGCAGCGCCATCTGACCATGCTCGGCCTGGGCGGGGTGATCGGTGCGGGGCTGTTCGTCGGCTCGGGCGCCGGGATCGCGGTCGCCGGGCCGGGGATCGTCGTCTCGTATCTGATCGCGGGTCTGCTCGCGATGCTGGTGATGCGGATGCTCGGCGAGATGTCGGCCGCGATGCCCGCCTCCGGGTCCTTCTCGGTGCACGCGGAACGGGCCTTCGGCCGCTGGGCCGGTTTCACGGTGGGCTGGCTGTACTGGCTGCTGCTGGTCGTGGTGCTGGCGGTGGAGGCGACCGGCGCGGCGAAGATCGCGAACGGCTGGCTGCCGTCGGTGCCGACCTGGGCGTGGGTGCTGCTGTTCATGGTGGTGTTCACCGCCGCGAACCTCGCCGCCGTAGGCAACTTCGGCGAGTTCGAGTTCTGGTTCGCGGCCCTCAAGGTCGGCGCGATCGTGCTCTTCCTGGTGCTCGGCCTGCTGGCGGTCCTCGGGCTGCTGCCCGACACCGACCCGGTGGGCATGGCCAACCTCAGCGGCCACGGCGGCTTCCTGCCGAACGGCTGGGACGGGGTGGTCTCCGGGGTGCTCGCGGTCGTCTTCGCGTTCGGCGGCCTGGAGGTCGTGACCATCGCGGCGGCCGAGTCGGACGATCCGGCGCGCGCGGTGGGGCGCGCGGTTCGCAGTGCGGTGTGGCGGATCCTGCTCTTCTACATGGGCTCGATGCTCGTCATCGTGACCCTGCTGCCGTGGAAATCCGTCGTGCCCGGGCAGAGCCCGTACGTCGCGGTGCTGGACCGGATCGGCATTCCCGGGGCAGCGCAGATCATGAACATCGTGGTGTTCGTCGCGCTGCTGTCGGCGCTCAACGCCAATCTGTACGGCTCGTCACGGATGATCTTCTCGCTCGCCGAACGGGGCGAGGCGCCGGCCGCGCTGACGAAGGTCTCGCGCGGCGGGGTGCCGCGCCTGGCGGTGCTGGCGTCCGTCGCGTTCGGCTTCGCGTCGGTGCTGCTCAATCTGAAGTGGCCGGACTCGGTCTTCCAGTACCTGCTCAACGCGGTGGGCGCGGTGCTGCTCGTGGTGTGGAGCCTGATCGCCGCGTCGCAGCTGCGGTTGCGGCGGCGGCTGGAGCGCGCGGCGCCGGGGGCGCTCACCCTGCGGATGTGGTGCTTCCCCTGGCTGAGCTGGGCGGCACTGGCGGGGATGGCCGCGGTCCTGGTGCTGATGCTGACCGACGACGCGGCGCGCCCGCAGGTGCTGTGGTCGGCGGGGGCGACGGGCGTGGTGCTCGCGGTGGCGCTCGGACGGGAGTGGCGGGACCGCCGGGACCGCCTGCGGAACCCGGGCCGACAGGGCCGGTAGGGGCACCCGGGCCGGGCCCACTTCTGCTGCTAGCGTGCACTTGCATACGACTTGCAATAACCTAGCGGCCGGAGGAACTCGCGCATGCCCACGTACACGCTTCCTGAACTGCCCTACGACTACGCCTCGCTGGAGCCCGTGATCAGCGGCGAGATCATCGAGCTGCACCACGACAAGCACCACGCGGCGTACGTGAAGGGCGCGAACGACACCCTCGACCAGCTCGCCGAGGCCCGTGACAAGGAGCAGTGGGGCGGCATCAACGGGCTGGAGAAGAGCTTCGCCTTCCATCTCTCCGGCCACATCCTGCACAGCATCTACTGGTCGAACATGTCCGGTGACGGCGGCGGCGAGCCGCTGGACAAGGACGGCACGGGGCAGCTCGCGGACGCCCTCGCGGAGAACTTCGGCGGGTTCGACCGCTTCAAGGCCCAGCTCTCCAAGGCCGCGGCCACCACGCAGGGCTCCGGCTGGGGCGTGCTGGCGTACGAGCCGCTCAGCGAGCGGCTGATCGTCGAGCAGATCTACGACCACCAGGGGAACGTCGGCCAGGGCAGCGTTCCGCTGCTCGTCTTCGACGCCTGGGAGCACGCGTTCTATCTTCAGTACCGCAACCAGAAGGTCGACTTCGTCGAGGCGATGTGGCGCGTCGTGAACTGGCAGGACGTCCAGGCGCGGTTCGCCGCCGCCAAGGAGCGGACGAGCGGTCTGCTGCTGGCGCCGTAGGGCGCCCCGAAGGCCGAAGGCCCCCGCGCGGTGGTGTCGCGCGGGGGCCTTCACCCTGTGCTGCCGAACCCTCTCCCGCAGACCTGCGTCAGCGGGGTTCGATGAGGTCCCAGCGGTTGCCGTACAGGTCCTGGAAGACCACGACGGAACCGTAGGCCTCGTGCCGGGGCTCCTCCTCGAAGACGACGCCGGCCGCGACCATGTGCTTGTAGTCGCGGTCGAAGTCGTCGGTGTTCAGGAACAGCCCGACCCGGCCGCCGGTCTGGCCGCCGATCCGCGCCTCCTGCTCGGGCGTCGAGGCGCGCGCCAGGAGCAGTCCCGTCCCCTGTCCCCGCGACCCGCGAGGATCCACGATCACCCAGCGGCTGCCGTCGTCACGCGCGGTGTCCTCGCGCAGCTCGAAACCGAGAGCGCCGGTGTAGAAGGCGATGGCCTCGTCGTAGTCGCGGACGACGAGGGTCACCAGTCCGAGGTGCGGCATCAGTCGAAGATCGGCCCGGCGGTCCGGGTGCGCTTGACCTCGTAGAAGCCGGGGGTGGAGGCCACCAGCAGCGTGCCGTCCCAGAGCCGGGCCGCGGCCTCGCCCTTGGGGGCGGGGGTGACGACCGGGCCGAAGAAGGCGACCTGCTCGCCGTCGGCGCCGGGAACGGCGATGACCGGGGTGCCGACGTCCTGGCCGACCTTGTCGATGCCCTCCTGGTGGGAGGCGCGCACCTCGGCGTCGTAGGTGTCCTTGTCGGCGTAGTCGATCAGGTCCGCCGGGAGGCCGACGTCCTCCAGCGCCCCCACGATCGCCTCCAGGGTCGCGCCCTCGCCGCGATTGTGGAAGCGGGTGCCGAGCGCGGTGTAGAGCTTTCCGACGACCTCGTCACCGAACTTCTGCTGGGCCGCGACGACCACGCGCACCGGCCGCCAGCCCTTCGGGCCGAGCAGCTCGCGGTACTGCTCGGGCAGCTCGTCGAGCTTGGGCTCGTTGAGGACGGCCAGGCTCATGACGTGCCAGCGGACCTCGACCGGCCGGACCTTCTCGACCTCCAGCATCCAGCGCGAGGTCATCCACGCCCAGGGGCACAGCGGGTCGAACCAGAAGTCGACGGGGGTCTTCTCGGCTGTGGTCACTTCTTCTTCTCCTCAGGAACAGGAACAACACGGCACGGGACTGCTCGTACCTCGGAAACCTCGGGATCAGGGGCGGCATTCCCGCCTGTCGCCCATTGGTGCGGCGTGGGAGTATGCGAATCGATCGACGATGCTGACAAAGGAGTCATCAGTGCCCGGTGAGAACCTGTCCCGCGACGAGGCCCGCGAACGCGCGCGGATCCTTTCGGTCGACGGATACGAGGTCGCGCTCGACCTGCGGTCGGCCACCCGGCCCGACGAGGACACGTTCCGCTCGGTGACCACGATCCGCTTCCGGTCCGCGCAGCCGGGCGCGGCCACCTTCGTGGATCTGCTGGCACCGTCCGTCGAGTCCGTGGTGCTGAACGGACGGGAGCTGGACCCGGCGGCCGTGTTCGACGGGACGCGGGTCGCCCTGGACGGCCTCGAAGCCGAGAACGTCCTCACCATCGACGCGCGGTGCGCGTACAGCCGCACCGGCGAGGGGCTGCACCGGTTCGCCGACCCGGAGGACGGCGAGACTTATCTGTACACGCAGTACGAGCCGGCCGACGCCCGCCGGGTCTTCGCCAACTTCGAGCAGCCGGATCTCAAGGCGCCCTTCACCTTCTCGGTGACCGCGCCCGTGCACTGGACCGTACTGAGCAACGAGGCTCAGGCCGGCCCCGCACGGGACGCCGACCCCTCCTCGGCGACCTGGGACTTCGCGCCCACCAAGCCGATCTCGACGTACATCACGGCTGTCGTCGCCGGGCCGTACCACCTGGTGCGCGACCACTACTCGCGGACCTTCGACGACGGCACCGTGCTGGACATCCCGCTCGGCGCGCTGTGCCGGGCCTCGCTCGCGCCGCACTTCGACGCGGACGACATCTTCACCGTCACCAAGCAGGGCCTGGACTTCTTCCACGACACCTTCGACTACCCGTACCCCTTCGGGAAGTACGACCAGGCATTCGTGCCCGAGTACAACATCGGCGCGATGGAGAACCCGGGCTGTGTCACGTTCCGCGAGGAGTTCGTGTTCCGCGGCAAGGTGACGCAGGCGGCGTACGAGGGCCGGGCCAACGTCATCCTGCACGAGATGGCGCACATGTGGTTCGGCGACCTGGTCACCATGCAGTGGTGGGACGACCTGTGGCTCAAGGAGTCGTTCGCCGACTTCATGGGCGCGTACTCGCAGGCCGAGGCGACCCGCTTCAAGGACAGCTGGATCACCTTCGCCAACCGCCGCAAGGCGTGGGCGTACCGGGCCGACCAGCTGCCCTCGACGCACCCCGTCACCGCGGACATCCACGACCTGCAGGACGCCAAGCTCAACTTCGACGGCATCACGTACGCCAAGGGCGCGTCCGTGCTGAAGCAGCTCGTCGCCTATGTCGGCTCGGACGCCTTCCTGGAGGCGGCCAGGCGCTACTTCAAGCGGCACGCGTACGGGAACACCACGCTGGCGGACCTGCTGGCGGTGCTGGAGGAGACCTCGGGCCGGGACATGGCGCAGTGGTCCCGCGCCTGGCTGCAGACCGCCGGGGTGAACTCGCTGACGCCGGAGGCCGTGTACGACGCCGAGGACCGGATCACCCGGCTGTCCGTGCTGCAGACCGCCGCCGCGTCGCACCCCGAGCTGCGGCCGCACCGCGTCGCCGTCGGCCTGTACCGGCGGGCCGCGGGCGGTGCGCTGGAGCGCTACGCCCGCGCCGAGACCGATGTCACGGGGTCCCGCACCATCGTGACGGAGCTGGCCGGCGCCGAGCGGCCCGATCTGATCCTGGTCAACGACGAGGACCTGACGTACTGCAAGATCCGCTTCGACCCGGACTCCCTCGACACCCTGCGCAAGCACCTGGGCGACCTGTCCGACCCCATGGCGCGGGCGCTGGCCTGGTCGGCGGTGTGGAACATGACCCGGGACGCGCTGATGCCGGCCCGTGACTACCTCGGGCTCGTGCTGCGGTTCGCCGGACAGGAGTCCGACATCGGGGTGCTGCAGTCGCTGCACCAGCAGGCGCAGACCGCGCTGCACCAGTACGCGTCGCCGAAGTGGCGCGCCGAGGGCGCCAAGGCGCTGGCCGACGGGGCGCTGACCGAGCTGCGGCAGGCCGAGCCGGGCAGCGGGCACCAGCTCGCCTGGGCACGCTTCTTCGCCTCGGTGGCGTCGTCGGCGGCCGATCTCCAGCTGCTGAGCGGGCTGCTCGAAGGCAGCGCCAAGATCGACGGTCTGGAGGTCGACCAGGAGCTGCGCTGGTCGTTCCTGGAGCCGCTGGCCGCCGCGGGCGAGGTCGACGAGGCCGTGATCGCGGCCGAACTGGCGCGCGACGACACCGCCTCCGGGCGACGGCACCAGGTGCGCTGCCTCGCCGCCCGGCCGTCGGCCGCGGTCAAGGCACAGGTGTGGGCGTCGGTCGTGGAATCCGACACCCTCTCGAACGCGCTGGTCGAGGCGAGCATCGCCGGGTTCGACCAGCCGGGCCAGGAGGAGCTGCTCGCGCCCTACGCCGACCGGTACTTCGCCGTGATCGAGCGGATCTGGTCGCAGCGTTCGATCGAGATCGGCATGGCGATCGTGCGGGGCCTCTTCCCGAGGTACCGGATCGCCCAGGAGACCGTCGACGCGGCCGGCGCCTGGCTCGACGCGCACGCGGACGCGGCGCCCGCGCTGCGCCGGCTCGTCCTGGAGGCCAGCGACGACCTGTCCCGCGCGCTGCGTGCCCAGGCGACCGACGGCTGACCCCCATCCCGGCGCACATCCCGGACCCCGCCGCGTCACCCCATCGAACGGTGACGCGGCGGGGTTCCGCCGTGTCATGGGCAGACTTCGACCGCTCGCCCACCGCACGGCTGCGGGATCGTCATCCGAATAGGTGAAAACCGCCCATCGGCATCCGAACGCCTGAACTTTAGTGCGGAGTTGTCCCGGTTTGTCGACGGCTGTGTAACAGCGGTTAGCGGGCGGTCCGGCGGCGGAACCAACCCGACATGAACCACAACGCACCGCACACCCCGCGCCCCCTGGACCACCTCTCCCGCACCCAGCAAAGGATCTTGACGACACGTCAGCTGCGCGAGCACGGCGTGACCGCGAGCACCCTGGCGGAACGCTGCCGGCCCGGCGGCCCGTGGCAGCAGCTGCTGCCGCAGGTGTTCCTGCTGCACGCCGGACCGCCCACCAGTGACGAACGGCTGCGGGCGGCGCTGCTGTACGCGGGCTGCGAGCCGGGCGGCACGGGCGGTCCGGGCGACGGCGAGGCGATGGTCACCGGGCTGGCGGCGCTGGCCCTGCACCGGTTCTCCTCGGTGCCGCCGCTGCTGGGGATCGACCGGATCGACGTCCTGGTGCCGCGCCAGCGGCGGCTGCGGGACGCCGGGGACGTGGCGATCCACCGGGCGCACACGCTGCCCCGGCCGCAGCAGGTGACCGGACTGCCGTGCGCCCCGGTGCCGCGTGCGCTCGCCGACGCGGTGGCGGACCTCGACGACGCCGAAACCGTACGGCGGCTGCTGACCGAGGCGGTGCGCGGCGGGCACTGCGAAGCCGCCGCGGTGGTCCGGGAGCTGAGCCGGGCCCGGCTGCTGTCCCGGCCGCACGTGGTGGACGCGGTGGACGCGCTGCTGGCGGAGGGACGGGCGCTCGCCGAGGGCCGGCTGTACGAGATGGTGACCTGCTACGGCCTGCCGGACCCGGTGTGGCACGTCGATCTGCGGCTGCCCGGCGGGCCGTCGCTGGGCGGCGTGGACGCGTACTGGCCGGAGCACGCGGTGGCGCTGGAGATCGACGCGCGCGGACCCCGCCAGGACGACGACGCCCTGTGGTCGCAGTACGCGCAGAAGCGCGAGCACCTGGAGGGACTCGGCATCACCGTCGTCCACCTCACCCCGAAGAAACTGCGGGACGCTCTCGAGCAGCAGGCGACCGTCGTGCGCACCGCGCTGATGGCTTCGTCGGACCGGACTCCGGCCGCTTACGTGGTCGTGACCCCGAGTTGACCGGCGCTTTACTCCTTTACGCGTGCTTTGCCGGTCATGGCGTATGGCGGAAATACGTCATGTCCACATCCTGCCTCGGACAACTCTCCACAAACACCGGTCGCTTACGTGACTCTTAGCGGTCAACCGGCACCGTTTTCCGAACAAGGATGCCCATGCCTCTCGATCACATACGCGCCAAGAGACGCGTGGCCCGCGTCGCGCTCGCCGCGGGCCTGGTGGCCGCACTGGCCGCGACCGGGTCCGCCACCGCGTTCGCCGACAACACCCCCAGCGGCACTCCGACCGGCGGCCCCGCTTCCGCCCCGGTCAAGGCTTCCACCGACAAGCTCGGTTCTGCCGACGCGGAGCTCCTGGCCAAGGCCAAGTCCGACGGCGACAAGACCGTGACGATGATGATCGCCACCGCTCCCGGCACCACCAAGCAGGTCGTCGACCAGCTCGGTGCCTCCGGTGCCTCGGTGGGGAGCACCTACGACAAGCTCGGCTACGTGCGGGCGACCGTCCCGACCGCCAAGGCGGACGCGGCGATCGCCAAGGCGCAGAAGCTGACCTCGGTCCACGGCATCGACCTCAAGCAGGAGATCGCGCTCGACGACCCGACGCCCGTGGCGGACACCGCCAAGGGCGCGAAGGCCAAGGGCAAGGCCGCAGCGAAGACCTACCCCGGTCCCAGCGCGAGCACCCCGGTGAAGAACCCGTACCAGCCCGCTTTCGAGACCGGCGCGGTGGACTTCGTCAAGAACCAGCCCAAGGCCGACGGCCGCGGCGTGACCATCGGCATCCTGGACTCCGGTGTCGACCTCGGTCACCCGGCGCTGCAGAAGACCACCACCGGCGAGCGCAAGATCGTCGACTGGGTCACCGCGACCGACCCGATAACCGACGGCGACGCCACCTGGCGCCGCATGACGGCAGCGGTCTCCGGCCCCACCTTCACCATCGCGGGCCGCACCTGGACCGCGCCGGCCGGTTCGTACATGTTCAACACGTTCTCCGAGGCCGCGACGGTCGGCGGCGACATGGCGGGCGACCTCAACCGTGACGGCGACACCACCGATGTCTGGGGCGTGCTCTACGACGCCGCCGCCGGCACCGTGCGCGTCGACCTGAACAACAACGGTGACTTCAGCGACGACGAGGCGCTCAAGCCGTACAAGAACGGCTTCCAGATCGCGCACTTCGGGACGGACAACCCGGCGACCGCCATCTCAGAGTCGATCCCGTTCGTCGTCCAGATCCGCAAGGACGTCCCGACGGACCCGTACGGCGGCGACTGGGTCGGCAAGAAGGCCGACTTCGTCAACATCGGCCTCGTCCAGTCCGAGCACGGCACCCACGTCGCGGGCATCACCTCCGCGAACGGCCTGTTCGGCGGCAAGATGAGCGGTGCGGCTCCCGGCGCGAAGATCGTCTCCTCGCGCGCCTGCACCTGGAGCGGCGGCTGCACCAACGTCGCGCTCACCGAGGGCATGATCGACCTCGTCGTGAACCACGGCGTGGACATCGTCAACATGTCCATCGGCGGCCTGCCCGCGCTGAACGACGCCAACAACGCGCGCGCCGAGCTGTACACGCGCCTCATCGACACCTACGGCGTCCAGCTGGTCATCTCGGCCGGCAACAGCGGCCCGGGTGCCAACACCATCGGTGACCCCGGCCTGGCCGACAAGGTCCTGAGCGTCGGTGCGTCGATCTCCAAGGACACCTGGGCGGCCAACTACGGCTCGCAGGTGGACAAGGCGTACCAGATGATGCCGTTCTCCTCGCGCGGCCCGCGTGAGGACGGTGGCTTCACGCCGACCATCACCGCGCCCGGCGCGTCGATCAACACGGTCCCGACCTGGGAGGCCGGCAGCCCGGTCGCCGAGGCCGGCTACAGCCTGCCGCCCGGCTACGCGATGCTGCAGGGCACCTCGATGGCCTCCCCGCAGGCCGCGGGGGCCAGCGCACTGCTGATCTCCGCCGCGAAGCAGAAGAACATCGCCCTGAACCCGGCCGCCCTGCGGACCGCGCTGACGAGCTCCGCGAAGCACATCGCGGGCACGCAGGCGTACGAAGAGGGCTCCGGTCTGATCGACATCAACGGCGCCTGGAACCTGATCAAGGCGGGTGTCTCGGCCAACGAGTACACCGTCAAGGCTCCGGTCGACACCGCGCTGTCGGCGTTCCTGAAGACCCCGGGCTTCGGCACCGGCATCTACGACCGGGAGGGCGGCCTCAAGACCGGCCAGACCCGGACGTACGACGTCACGATCACCCGCACCACCGGCTCCGACCGTCCGGTCAAGCACGCGCTGGCGCTGGTGAACAACGACGGCACCTTCAAGCTCGCCGGCAGCAGCGAGGTCTCGCTGCCGCTGAACGTGCCGGTCACCGTCAAGGTCACCGCGAAGGCGAAGACCACCGGTCTGCACAGCGTCATCCTGACCGTGGACGACAAGCGCACCAAGGGCACCGACCAGCAGATCCTGGCCACCGTCGTGGTCTCGAAGCCGCTGGCCAAGCCCGCCTTCTCCACCAAGGAGTCGGGCGTGGTGCAGCGCAACAGCACCACCTCGTACTTCCTGAACGTGCCGGCCGGCGCCAAGTCCCTGGAGATCGCCCTCGGCGGCATCCAGGCGACCAGCCAGACCCGGTTCATCGCGATCAACCCGTACGGCGTTCCGATGGACGACACGTCCACCCCGTCGTGCTACCTCAACTACGTGAACCCGAACAACAAGTGCCGTCCGGACCTGCGGTCGTACACCGACCCGCTGCCGGGCGTCTGGGAGATCGAGGTCGAGGCGCGCCGTACCTCGCCGCTGCTGAACAACCCGTACGCCGTCACGGCGTCGGTGCTGGGTGTGTCCTTCGACCCGGCCGTGCAGACCCTCGACGAGGCCACGGTCGGTACCCCCGCCGCGGTCAACTGGAAGGTCACCAACGGCTTCGCCGCCCTTGACGGCAAGCTGAAGGGCGGCGCCCTCGGCTCCGCGCTGACCGCCCGCCCGACCATCGCGCAGGGCGAGACGAAGGAGACGACGCTGGTCGTCGGCCCCGGCGCCTCCCGGCTCGACGTGGCGATCGGTTCCACCTCGGACACCGGCGCCGACCTCGACCTCGAGGTCTACCTCGGTTCCACCAAGGTCGGTTCGTCCGCGGACGGCGACTCCGAGGAAGCGGTCAGCGTCGCCAACCCGGCGGCCGGTACGTACACCGTCGTCGTGACCGGCTACTCGGTCCCGGCGGGCACCACGGAGTACAACTACAAGGACGTGTACTTCGCCGCCTCGCTCGGCCAGGTCAAGGTCGACGAGACCAAGACCGTCTCGCTGGCGAACGGCGCCTCGGCGTCCTTCTCCGCGCAGGTCGTGGCCGCGTCCCCAGCCCCCGAAGGACGTCAGTTCTTCGGTGAGGTGCAGCTGCTGAACTCCCGCGGCACCATCGCCGGAACCGGCAGCGTCATCATCAAGAAGGTCACCGGCTGACCGCCGGCTGATCAGCTGTAGAACCGCCTCGGGGCGGGTGCTCCCACGAGCACCCGCCCCGGCGTGTTCCCCGGCGTCCGCTACTCGCGGCCCGCGCCCGCCTCGATCGGGCGGGTGCGGAGCAGCGCCCGGGCCGGCAGGCCGGTGGCGGCCAGGCCCAGCAGGAGCACACCGCCGGCGATGGCGGCCGCCACGGTGGGCGGTACGTAGGGGGCGCCGCCGGTCAGCCCGCGGGCGATCGGGCTGAGCGTCGCCCAGGCGATGGCCGTTCCGATCACCAGCCCCGCGGTGCCGACGAGCAGCGCCTCCCAGCGCATCATCCCGAGCACCTGGCGGCGGGTGGTGCCCGCCAGCCGCAGCAGGGCGACCTCGCGGCGCCGGTCGAGGACCGTCATGACCAGGGTGTTGGCGGCAGCGACGGCGGCGAACCCGCCGAGCACCGCGGCCATCACGCGGTTGGCCCAGGCGTTGAGCTCCAGGTCCTTGTCGACCTGGGCGGTGTAGCCGGCCCGGTCGGTGACCGCGACGCCGGGGGCGTCGAGCCGCTGCAGCGCACTCGCGACGGCGGCCCGGTCGGCGCCCTCCATGTCACGGACCAGCACCTGGCTGTCGTACGCGACCGACACATGTCCGGCGACCGCGGCGCGCGGCATCAGTACCTCGCCGAGGCCCAGACCGCGCTCATAGAGGGCGACGACCCGGGGGTGCACCGTTGTGCCGTCGCCGAGCCGCAGTTCCATACGGTCGCCGACCGAGACCTTGGCGGTGTCGGCGAGCAGGCTGTTCAGCGCGACGGTGTCGTTCGCCGCCAGCCCGGTCAGCGAGCCCTCCTTGACGCCGACGTCGAGCACCTTGGCCAGGTCGGCCGGGTTCCCGGAGACCCCCAGCGTGGAGGCGCCGATGAAGGAGCCGGCCGAGCGGTAGAGGACCCCGGTGCGCAGGACGCCGACGGCCGCGTCCACGCCCTTCACCCGCGCCGCCTCGGCGGCGGTCGTGGACGGCAGTCCCGCGCCGGTGCCGCTGACGATCTGGTCGGCGACCACGCCGTCGCGCACCTGCTCCGCGGAGACGTGCTTGATGGTGCTCTGCATGAAGACCAACGTGCCGCAGAAGGCGATGACCAGCACGATCGGGGTGATCGCGGAGGCCAGCCGGCGGGAGTTGGCACGGGCGTTGGCGGCGGCGAGCGCAGCGGGCGCGGCCCCCGCTCGCAGCGGCAGTCCGAGGACGGTGGCGGCGAGCCAGGCGACGACGGGTCCGAGCAGCGCGACGCTGAGCATGAAGAGCATCACGACGCCGAGCGCGATGTTGGCCGCGTCCTCCCCCGTGGCGTGGGCCGCGAGCGACGCCGTGACGATGCCGCCGGCGAGGGCCGCCACGCCGAGCACCGTACGGACGGGCCCGGGGCGTCCCCGCTCCACCGCCGCCTCGCCCAGCGCCTGGCTGGGCCGGGCCTTGGAGGGCCGGCGGGCGGCCAGATAACCGGCGACGAGCGAGCCGAGCAGGCCCGCGCCGACCGCGCTGACCATGGGGATCCAGCCGGTGGAAACCTCCAGTCCGGCAGGCACCGCGCCGCGGTCGGCGAGCTGGCCGAACCACCAGTGGGCGAGCGCCAGTCCCGGCAGGATGCCGGCCGCGCCGGCGAGCGGGGCGACGATCATCGCCTCGGTGGCGACGGTGCGGCGGATCTGCCGTGGGGTCGCGCCGATCGCCCGCAGCAGGGCGATCTCCCGGCTGCGCTGGCCGATGGCGAGGGCGACGGTGCCCATGACGACGAAGATCGCGGTCATGGCGGCGATGCCGCCGAAGGAGCCGCCCAGTCCCACCAGCATCTCCTTGCCCCCCGCGAGTTCGGGGTGTTCGACCTCACCGCGGTCGTCCCCGGTCTGCACCAGGGCGTGCCCGCCGACGGCGTGCTCGACCTGTCCGGCGAGCTGCTCGGTGCTGACACCGGTACGTGCGTAGACGGCGATGGCGTCCGCCTGACCCTGGTGGCCGGCGAGCCGGCCCGCCGCCGCGTCCTCGAACCAGGCGGTGGCGGAACCCGACCCCTCCGCCGTCAGACCGGAGATCCGGTAACCGCCGGTGCCGGCGGGCGTGACGAGGGTGACGGTGTCGCCGGTGCCGAGCTTCGCGGCGTGCGCCGTCGCGGCGTCGAGGGCGACCTCGCCCGCCGCCGGGGCGCGACCCTCGGCGAGCGGTTTCGCGGCCGGGGCGGTGCCGATCGCGGTGGCCGACCAGTCGCGGCCGGTCAGCGCCGGCAGCGCCTTGCTCTGCACGGGGAAGGCCACGTCGGGCACGGCCGCGGCGACGCCCGGTTCACGGGCGATACGGTCCGCGAGCCCGGCGTCGACGCGGGCCCGGTCGGGCAGCGGCTCGGCCTCCTCGTCGCGGTCCTCGCCGTGGCCGACGGTCATCCGGGCGTGCTGGTCGGCGGCGACGACCACCGGGGCACCGGCGTAGCGCTCGGGCGTGAGGTGCGCCACGATCCCGGTCTGCAGCAGGGTGCCGCAGGCGGTCATGATGGCGGCGGCGAAGAGCAGGGCGATGAACGTGCCGGCGAAGGACGCCGGCCGGAAGCGCACGGAGGCGCGGGCGAGACCGTTCACGCGGCGGCCCTCGCAACGCGCTCCGGGCGGCCGCCGGTGGTCAGCGCGACCATGTGGTCGGCGATCTCCGTCGGCTCCGGGCGCTCCAGGTGGCCGGCGAACGAACCGTCGGCGAGGAAGAGCACCCGGTCCGCGAAGGAGGCGGCGACCGGGTCGTGGGTGACCATGACGACGGTGGCGCCGAGCCGGTCCACGGCGTGCCGCAGCAGACCCAGCACCTCGCGGGCGGTGTTGGTGTCCAGGGCGCCGGTCGGCTCGTCGGCGAACACCACCTCGGGCGCGGTGATCAGGGCGCGGGCGATGGCCACCCGCTGCTGCTGGCCGCCGGACAGCTGTCCGGGCCGCCGGCTTCCGTACCCTTCGAGGCCGACCTGCGCGAGCAGCTGGGCCGCCCGCCGCCGGTCGGGGCGGCCTCCGGCCAGCCGCTGCGGCAGCAGCACGTTCTGCTGCACGGTGAGCGACGGCAACAGGTTGAAGGACTGGAAGATGAAGCCGATGCGGCTGCGGCGCAGCTGGGTGAGCTTGTTCTCGTTGAGACCGGTGATGTCGGCGCCGCCGAGGTGCACGGTGCCGGCCGTCGGCTTGTCGAGCCCGGCGGCGCACTGCAGGAAGGTGCTCTTGCCGGAACCGGAGGGGCCCATCACCGCGGTGAAGCTGCCCCGCGGCAGCGCCAGGTCGATGCCGCGCAGCGCGTGCACGGTGGAGTCGCCGCGGCCGTAGGTACGGCGGACCGAGCGCAGCTCGACGGCGGCACCTGAGCCCGTCCCGTTACGGCCGGGCGCGGTGTCACCGCTGGTCCGCGGCGGGTACTGCGGCGCCGCGGGGGCCGTGGGGGCGGTGCTGGAGTGCTTCGACCGGAGTCGCATGATGTCCTCTGTTTCGGTTGCCGACGACCCTTCCGAAGTTACGGATCACCCGGGGTCCCGGACCATGCCGGTTCCCGGCGTCTTGGGGGTGGGGAAAACCCGAGGCCGGAGCTGGTGCAGACCCTGATCCCGGCCCGCGCAGCGTGCGAGGATGGCGGTCAGTCTTCATTAAGGAGTGGCCTACCGTGCCTGGCACGAACCTCACCCGCGAGGAGGCGCAGCAGCGTGCTCGCCTTCTCACCGTGGACGCGTACGAGATCGACCTCGACCTGAGCGGCGCGCAGGACGGGGGCACCTTCCGCTCGGTGACCACGGTGCGTTTCGATGCCGCGACGGCGGGTTCCTCATTCATCGACCTGGTCGCCCCGACCCTGCACGAAGTGGTGCTGAACGGCACCGCGCTCGACCCGGCGGAGGTGTTCGCGGACTCGCGCATCGCCCTGCCGTCGCTGCCGGCCGGCCGTAACGAGCTGCGGGTCTTCGCGGACTGCGCCTACACCAACACCGGTGAGGGCCTGCACCGTTTCGTCGACCCGGTCGACAAGCAGGCATACCTGTACACCCAGTTCGAGGTGCCGGACGCGCGCCGCGTCTTCGCCAGCTTCGAGCAGCCCGACCTCAAGGGCACCTTCCGGTTCACGGTGAAGGCCCCGGCGGGCTGGACGGTCATCTCCAACTCCCCGACGCCCAAGGCCGAGGACGTCAAGGACAACGTCTGGCGCTTCGAGCCGACGCCGCGCATCTCCTCGTACATCACCGCGCTGATCGCCGGCCCGTACACGGCCGTGCACAGCACGTGGGAGGGCGAGGGCCGCAGCGTCCCGCTGGCGATCTACTGCCGCCCGTCGCTGGCCGAGTTCCTGGACGCGGACGCGATCTTCGAGGTCACGCGGCAGGGCTTCGACTGGTTCGAGGAGAAGTTCGACTTCCCGTACCCGTTCGCCAAGTACGACCAGCTCTTCGTACCGGAGTTCAACGCCGGCGCGATGGAGAACGCGGGCGCGGTCACCATCCGTGACCAGTACGTCTTCCGTTCCAAGGTGACGGACGCGGCGTACGAGACGCGCGCCGAGACCATCCTGCACGAGCTGGCCCACATGTGGTTCGGCGACCTGGTCACCATGGAGTGGTGGAACGACCTCTGGCTGAACGAGTCGTTCGCCACGTACACCTCGATCGCCTGCCAGGCGTACGCGCCGGGCAGCAAGTTCCCGCAGTCGTGGACCACGTTCGCCAACTCCATGAAGACCTGGGCGTACCGGCAGGACCAGCTGCCGTCCACCCACCCGATCATGGCGGAGATCAACGACCTCGACGACGTCCTGGTCAACTTCGACGGCATCACGTACGCCAAGGGCGCCTCGGTGCTCAAGCAGCTCGTCGCCTACGTCGGCATGGACGAGTTCTTCGCCGGCGTGCAGGCGTACTTCAAGCAGCACGCCTGGGGCAACACCCAGCTGTCCGACCTGCTCGGCGCGCTGGAGAAGACCTCCGGCCGCGACCTGAAGAGCTGGTCGAAGGCGTGGCTCGAGACCGCGGGCATCAACATCCTGCGCCCGGAGATCACCCTCGCCGAGGACGGCACGATCACGTCCTTCGCGGTCCGCCAGGAGGCCCCGGCACTGCCGGCCGGCGCCAAGGGCGAGGCCGTGTTGCGGCCGCACCGCATCGCCGTCGGCTGCTACGACCTCCAGGACGGCAAGCTGGTCCGCACCAGCCGTATCGAGCTGGACGTCGACGGCGAGCTGACCGAGGTGCCGTTCCCGCAGAACACCGCGCGCCCCGCGGTGATCCTGCTCAACGACGACGACCTGACGTACGCCAAGGTCCGCCTCGACGACGAGTCCCTCGCCGTCGTCCGCGACCACCTCGGCGACTTCACCGAGTCCCTCCCCCGTGCCCTGATCTGGTCCGCGGCCTGGGACATGACGCGTGACGGCGAGCTCGCCACCCGCGACTACCTGGAACTGGTGCTCTCCGGCATCACCAAGGAGTCGGACATCGGCGTCGTCCAGTCGCTGCACCGCCAGCTCAAGCTCGCGCTCGACCTGTACGCGGACCCGGCCTGGCGCGACACCGGCCTGGCCCGCTGGACGGAGGCCGCGCTGGAGCAGCTGCGCGCCGCCGCCCCCGGCAGCGACCACCAGCTCGCGTGGGCCCGCGCCTTCTCGGCGACCGCCCGCACCCCGGAGCAGCTCGGGCTGCTCGCCGGGCTGCTGGACGGCACGCAGGTCATCGACGGCCTGGCCGTCGACACCGAGCTGCGCTGGTCCCTGCTGCACCGGCTCGTGGCGACCGGTCAGGCGGACGAGGCGGCCATCGCGGCGGAGCTCGCCCTCGACCCGACCTCGGCCGGCGAGGAGCACGCGGCCGGCGCCCGCGCCGCCCGTCCGACCGCCGACGCCAAGGCCGCGGTCTGGGCCGCGGTCGTCGAGGACGACAAGCTCGCGAACTCCCTGCAGGAGTCCGCGATCGGCGGCTTCGTCCAGACCGACCAGCGTGAGCTCCTCGCGCCCTACACCGAGCGGTACTTCAGCGCGGTCAAGGGCGTCTGGGACTCGCGCAGCCACGAGATCGCCCAGCAGATCGTGATCGGTCTCTACCCGGCCCTCCAGGTCTCCCAGGACACCCTGGACGCCACCGACGCCTGGCTCGCCTCGGCGACCCCGGTGCCGGCCCTGCGCCGGCTCGTCATCGAGTCCCGCTCGGGTGTGGAACGCGCCCTGAAGGCCCAGGCGGCGGACGCGGCGGCGGCCACCGCGTAGTACCGGCTCCGCGTGAGGCCCCGGACCCCAGGTCCGGGGCCTCACGCGTGTCCTGAGTGACGCAGAACACATCCATTTCTGGTATGTTCAATTTTGGTTGTACCACATATGGACCTATTGATCAGGTGGCCGCAATGGACAACTTCATCGGCCGGGAGCCGGAGCTCGCCGCGCTGAACCGCATGCTGCGGCGCGTCGCGGACGGCGGGCGGACCGGGCGGCCGGGCAAGGCGATGCTGATCCGCGGCCGCCGCCGGGTGGGGAAGTCACGGCTGGTCGAGGAGTTCATCGAGCGCTCCGGGCTGCCGAGCGTCTTCTTCACCGCCTCGCAGCAGTCCAACCCGGAGGCGGACCTGCGGATGTTCGTCGAGACCGCCGCGGCATCCGACCTGCCCGGCGCCGCCACCCTGATCGGCCAGTCGCCCAGGGACTGGGACGCCGCCCTGCGCCTGCTGGTCGCCGCCCTGCCCGACGACCGGCCGAGCGCCGTCGTCCTCGACGAGATGCCGTACCTGATAAAGAACGACGCCGGCTTCGAGGGCACCCTCCAGAAGCTCTTCGACCGGGAACTGTCCAGGAAGCCGGTGCTGCTGCTCTGCGTCGGCTCCGATCTGGCGATGATGGAGCGGCTCAACGACTACGACCGCCCGTTCCACCAGCGCGGCACCGAGATGGTGGTTCCCGCGCTGAGCCCCGCCGACGTGGCCGAGATGCTGCAGCTGCCGCCCGCCGACGCCTTCGACGCCTTCCTCGTCTCCGGCGGGCTGCCGCTCGTCCTGGAGGAGTGGCCCCGGGGCGCGGGGGTCTTCGACTACCTCGCCGAGGTCGTCGAGGACCCGACGTCGGCGCTGCTGGTGAGCGGGGAGCGGTCGCTGGCCGCCGAGTTCCCGGCCGACGCACAGGCGCGATTGGTCCTGGGGGCCATCGGTTCGGGTGAGCGGACCCGCACCCTGATCGGCCGGGCGGCCGGCGACCTCCCCCCCACCAGTCTCAACCGTTCGCTCCAACTGCTCACCGCCAAGCGGGTGGTGGAGGCCATCACCCCGCTGTCGACCCGCCCCTCCAAGGAGACCCGCTACTACGTCGCCGACCCGCACCTGCGCTTCTGGCTCGCTCTGCTCGGACCGTACATGTCCGAGATCGAACGCGGCCGGGGCGATCTGACGTTCGCGCGCATCCTGCAGACGTGGACCTCGTGGCGCGGGCGGGCGATCGAACCCGTGGTGCGTGACGCCCTCTTCCGCATGCGGGTGGGCGGCGTGCCGGACGACACCGGCGCGGTCGGCGGCTACTGGACCCGCAACAACGATCCCGAGATCGACATCGTCGCGGCCGACCGGGGGCCGATCGCCAAGCGCATCACGGCTGTCGGCTCGGTCAAGTGGCTGGAGAAACGGCCCTTCGACGCGCACGACCTCGCGAAGCTGATCGTCCATCGCTCCCGGCTGCCCGGCGCGGACACCTCGACGCCGCTGATCGCGGTGGCGCGCAGCGGCGTGTCGGTGGACGGCGTCCAGGCCGTGGTGCCCGAGGAACTGATCACCGCCTGGCGGTGACCGGACCGGAGGCGCCGAGCGCGACACCGGCCAGGATCAGCGCCATGCAGAGGATCTGCAGCGGACCGGTGCGTTCGCCGAGCAGGGCGAACGAGAGCAGTGCGACGCAGACGGGCTGCAGGTAGTAGACGATTCCCGCGCGGGCCGGGCCGATGAGCGCGATGGCCTTGTTCCAGGCGAAGAAGGCGACAGCCGAGGAACACACCCCGACGTAGAGCAGCGGCCCCACCGTCCCGGTGGAGAGCGCGAAGCCGCCCTGCGTCACGAGACTGACGACGTACACCGGCGCCAGGAGCGTCGCCCCGAGCGCGAAGGTGGCCAACAGGAACGGCAGTTGGCCGATCCGGGCCGGCTTGCGGCGCAGCAGCGCGCTGTACCCGGCGAACGACAGGGCGGCGGCGAGCATCCACAGATCGCCGGTGGTGAAGTCGAGGCGGAGCAGCGCCGCCGGGGAGCCCTTGCACAGCAGCGTGAGCACACCCACGAGCGCGATCACCAGCCCCACGGCCCGCCGTCCGCCGATCCGCTGCCGGGCGAAGACGGCGATCAGCACCGGCGCGGCCGCCATGATCATGCCCATGTTGCTCGCGGAGGTGGTGACCCCGGCCTGGTTGACCAGCGTGTTGTACACGGTGATGCCGAGCAGTGCGGCGAGCGCGACGTACCCGAAGTGACGTCTCAGCAGCGCCCGTTCCCGCCACGCCTGCCGCACCGCGAACGGCGCGACCGCGACCAGCGCGATCACCCACCGCCAGAACGCCGCCTGCACGGGCGGCACACTGTCGTGCAGCGCCCGGGAGACGACGAAGCTCCCGGACCAGACGACGGCCGCGAGGAGGAGCCCGGATCCGGATCCGGATCCGGATCCGACTGGGGTGCGGGTCGGGCGGGTGGCGCTCGTGCGGGAGTGGTCCAGGACGGTCACGTGGCTCCTTCGGTGGGCGGTGTCCCCACTGTCACCCCGGCCAACCGATCAGGTCCATCGAATGTTTCTGACGAATACGTTCAGTAGACCTAAACAATGCACCACTCCCCCTCCGGTGCCATCCTGGAAGAGGACGCGGAGGTCGTGATGGGAATCTATGGCGAACAGGTCGTGCCGCGGATCATCAACTTCGCGTGCGGGATGAAGGTGGCCGTGCCGCTGCGACAGCGGGTCTGCGAGGGCCTGGAGGGCGAAGTCATAGAGATCGGATTCGGCACGGGGCACAACGTTCCCTACTACCCGGCGACCGTCACCGGCGTGACCGCGATCGAGCCCTCCGACGTCGGCTGGCGGCTCGCCGCGGACCGGGTCAGGGCGGCAACGGTCCCGGTACGCCGCGCCGGCCTGGACGGCCAGTCCCTGCCCTTCGCCGACGACAGCTTCGACGCCGCCCTCTCCACCTGGACCCTGTGCACCATCCCCGACGCCGACGCCGCCCTGCGCGAGGTCCGCCGCGTCCTCAAGCCCGGCGGAACCCTGCACTTCGTCGAACACGGGCTGGCTCCGGAGACGGACGAGAACGTCCGCCGCTGGCAACGCCGCCTGGAGCCGATGAACAAACGCCTCCTCGGCGGCTGCCACCTCACCCGCCCGACCGTCGAGATGCTGACGACCGCCGGTTTCACCATCAGAGAAGTCGACACCTTCTACGAAGAAGGCGCCCCCAAACCCATGGGCGCCGCCGCACTGGGTGTGGCGGTGGCGCCGTAGCGGGCGCGGCCTGCGGCAACGGGTTCGACCTCTTGCGGTCATGTGGTGGCTGGGGGCAGAGCAGTACGGAGTGGTTTTCTGCGTCGCTTCGCGCCTTGACCGGGCGGAGGGGGAGGCCCCGGCGCTGCGCGCCTGCCAGTGAGTCCGACCCGCTGCGCGGCCCGGCGTCGCGCAGGGAATCCGGTCCGCTGCGCTCCCCGGCGCGAAGTGAGGCCGGTCCGCTTCGCTCTCCGGGCGGGGCACGCTCCCGCGCCCGGTGGGTGGGGGCGTACCCCCTGGCCGCCCGCAAAGGATCAGTCCGTGGGGGCGGAGTTCCGCCATCTTGAGTTCTGGCCGTCGTTAGTGATCCACGTCTGCCGGTAGACCGCCCCACACGTCCCGTTGGACATCACTCGTCACACCCGCCCCACATTCCGGCTTGGAGAGCGGTTCAAGCTCCGCCCCTGCCCAAGAGCACCACCCGCAGGGCACCCCGGCCCCAACTACCCCACCACCCGGCAAGGGGAGCGCATCGGACCGCCCCCACTCCGCTCCGGGGCGCGCAGCGAACCCGGCCCCACTGGCAGGCGCGCAGCGCCGGGGCCCTCCCCTCCGCCCGGTCAAGGCGCGAAGCGACGCAGAAGGGCACTTCGCACTGCTCTGACCCCAGCCACCAGGTTCACCGCAGGATGTCGAACGCTCCGGCCCTGACATCCCGCAGGAACGCGCGGAGCGCGGCAGGGGTTGTGGTGACGATGACGCCGGGATCGTCGCTCTCCCGGAGGAGGACCGCGCCGGCTAGGGACGCGAGCTCGACGCAGCTGTTGCCCTCATCGGCGCCGGAGAAGGACGACTTCTGCCAGGCGAGCTGGTCGATCATGAGGACCCCTCAGGTGAGCAGGAGATCGTCGAAGGCCCCATCCTTGAGCGCGTCGAGGAAGGCGCCGACGGCCGCCGGGTTGGTGGTGACGATGACCCGGGGATCGTCGCTTTCACGAAGGAGGACCGCGCCGGCTAGGGGCGCTAGCTCTACGCAGTTGTTGCCTTCGTCGGCACCGGAGAAGGACGACTTCCGCCAGGCTGGCTGGGCTACCACAGGGATCCCCTCACATCTCTTGGACGATTGCGCGGATTCTCTGCCTCGACAACTCCGTGCTGAGTGCGGCTTGTTCCATGGCGGCGAGCAACGCTCGATACTTGGCCAGCTGTGCCTCAGCGTCAAGAAACCCGCTGCCGATGACGGCATCAACCTGCACTGTGTCCATCTGCGGGATCGGGCCGCACGCGTAGAACATCGACTGTGCGGATCCACTGAGTTCGTCAGCATCGAAGGGGATGAGGCGGACGGTGATGTTCGAGCGCTCAGCCATCTCGGCGAGGTAGCTGAGCTGGGCGCGCATGATCTCGCGGCTCCCGTAGCGGATGCGGAGGGCTGCTTCATGAATGATCAGCTCGAACTCCTTGAGCGCGGCCTGATCGAGGACTTCTCGCCGTCGCATACGAAAATCCACGCGTAGGTCGATTTCGGCGGGAGGGAGTTCCGCCACGCCACCGGCGAACACCGCCCGAGCATAGGCCTCGGTCTGCAGCAGGCCTGGCATGTAGAGCATTTGAACCGTGTGCATACGCGTCGCGTGATGTTCCAGTTCGGCCAGATCGAGGAACCCGGCGGCCAGGGAGTCCCGGTACTCCTCCCACCAACCCTTCCCGCGCTCCTCCGCCATCGCCACCAGCGCTTCGACCAGAGCCTGATCCGTAGCCGAGTAGTGCGCGGCGAGCTGGCGGACTCGGGTGCCGCTGACGCCGTAGCGGCCCGACTCGATGTGGCTGATCTGGATCTGGTTGCCGCCGAGGGTGGAACCCGCCTCGCGGCCCGTCATACCGGCGCGCTCGCGGAGCTTGCGGAGCTCCGCGCCCAGGCGCTGCTGGCGGGCGGTGGGGAAGCTCCTCGGTGGCATCGCTGACCCTTCCGGTCCGATCAGTGCGGAGTGCAGCGTAACTCTGTCACGGGCGCACTCGTGGGGGCGAAATTCACGTACCAGACTTGTGCCGTAACGAAGTTGGGCCCTACCGTCGGTAACGACCCACCCACTTCAGGGAGTTGAAGGCTCTCAGCTGCCCAGTCGAACCCGACGCCACGGGAGACCCTCATGATCGCTGCACTCGCCCCCAAGGCTGACCCCGGCTGGAGTTACTCCCTCCAGTTACCGAACAACCTGCGCTGCGCGGGCGTTGCCCGCGTCGCTCTGCGGGCGATGCTCGCCGCCCATGGGCGGCCGGAGCTGACCGAAGTCGCCGAGCTGCTGGCGTCCGAGCTCGTCGGGAACGCGCTCGAGTACTCCGACGGAGTCGTGACGCTGCGCGTGCACTGGCGGGAAGAGACGCTGCGGCTCGCCGTATTCGACGACTCGGCCGAGCCACCGGTGTACGAGGCGGTGGACCCGGCCGAGTCGGAGAGAGGGCGAGGGATGCATCTGGTGCGGGAGCTGGCGGAGGACTGGGGGTACTACCTGGTCGGCGAGGAGATCCTCGGTGTCTCCGGGAAGCTGGTCTGGTGCGACATCGGCACGGAGACCAGCACCGGCACCGACGCCGGCACCGGCGCCACCCGCCGCTGGTAGTGCAACTGTCCCAGCGGCGTTCCGGTGAACGCGACGGCCATGCCGAGGAGTTGGACGGGAGTCAGGGACTGGTCCAGGATCGCCCAGCCGATGGCGGCGGCGGAGAGCGGGCTCAGGAAGCCGAGGAGGGAGACCGAGGGTGCGGGGAGGCGGCCGATGCCGCGGAACCAGAGCCAGTACGCGGCGGCGGTGTTGGCGACGGCCAGGTACGCGTAGCCGGTGACGGCGCGGGCGTCGAGGGCGGGCGGGAGGCCCTCGACGAGGAGGGCGACCGGGGCGATCAGCAGGCCGCCGGCGGTGAGCTGCCAGCCGGTGAAGGCGAGCGGGCCGACGCCTTCCGGGCGTCCCCAGCGCTTGGTCAGGACGGTCCCGGCCGACATGCTCGCGGAGCCGGCGACGCCGGCGAGCAGGCCGAGGGCGTCGAATCCGGCACCGGCCCGCAGGACGACAAGGCTGACGCCGACCGCCCCGATGACCGCGGCCGTGAGCGTACGGGCGCTGGGGCGTTCGCTGAGCAGGGCCGCCGCGAGGCCTGCCACGAACAGCGGGCCCACCGAGCCGACGACGGAGGCGACGCCGCCGGGCAGCCGGTAGGCGGCGAGGAACAGCAGCGGGAAGAAGGCGCCGATGTTGAGGGTGCCGAGCACCGCCGACTTCCACCACCAGGCCCCGCGCGGCAGCGCCCGGGTGGCGGCGAGCAGTACGAGCCCGGCGGGCAGCGCCCGCATCAGCCCGGCGAACAGCGGGCGGTCCGGCGGAAGGAGCTGGGTGGTGACCGCGTAGGTGGAGCCCCAGGCCAGCGGGGCGAGGGCGGTGAGGGCGATGGTGGAGAGACGGGACATCTGCGGACTCCTCACAGGAACAGTGGTCACAGCGGTCACAAGGGCAGGGGCCGCGAGAACGAAAGCCGGGCGACGACCAGGCGATGAAGCGGTCAGGCGAGCGGGCAAGCGGGCGGGCGAGCGGGCGGGCGAGCGGACGACCGGACCGTCAGCCGAACAGGCGATCTGACGGGCGGGCCATCAGGCGAGCGGGCCATCAGGCGAAAAGGCGATCAGGCGAACCCGCAGCGATCAGGCGGCCGGCACAAGGTCCGGCTTCGGGGAGGCGGCCACCGGGCGCGGGGCCGCCGGGTGGACAGCGTCCGATGCCAGGTGCGGCTCCAGCCGCACCAGGAGGAGCGCCGCGCCGAGCGTGGTGCCGATGAGCAGCAGCCACGGGAGCCGGCCGTCGACGGCCATCAGGCCGGTGAAGAGCGACGGGGCGATGGCCCGCACCAGCTGCCAGGAGAACTGGTAGGCGGCCATGTACCGGCCGCGTACCGCGTCCGGGGCGGCGGCGATGGCCAAGGCGCCGGCCGACGGGTTGTGCACCATCTCGCCGATGGTGTGCACCGTGATGATCACGGCGAGGCCGGCGCCGATCGCCCAGCCGGCCTGCGGGCGCACCGTGCCGAGCACGATCTGTCCGGCGAAGGCCACCGCGAAGAGCACCGCGCCGAGCGCCGCGGACCGGTTGCGGCGGGCGCCGCGGCGGCGGACGAAGGACGCGACCAGGACGCCGCCCGCGGCGCACAGCACGGTGTTGACGGTGAAGGCGGCGCCGGTCAGGGACTCGGGGCCGTGCAGCCAGGTGGAGATGTAGAGCGGGTACAGGACGGGCAGCGCGGTGTAGCCCAGGGCGATGAGGAAGTTGGCCGCGGTCAGACCGAGGAACGGGCGGTCACGGAGCACCAGCCGGTAGCCGGCCCTCTGACGGGCGACGGCGGCCGCGTCCCTGACCACCATGACCGGGCGCACCCGCCACATCAGCAGCGCCGAGAGGATGAAGCTGGCCGCGTTGAGCCAGGCCGCCGCGGTGAAGCCGGCGTCGCCGCCGAAGCCGACGACGAGCGAGGCGAGCAGCGCGCCGGCGCCCATCCCGCCGTTGCTGAGCGCCCGGGAGGCGGCCTGCAGCCGGTCCCGGTCGGCGCCGCGGGCGATCTCGCCGAGGAAGGACTGCTGGACGGCGGGGAAGGCGCCGTCGCCGATGATCGTGACCAGGGCGACGACGGCGAAGGCGGGCACCGACTGCGCGAACGGGTAGAGCGCGAAGCCCAGCCCCCGCACCCCGAAGAGCACCAGCTGGACGCGGCGCGCCCCGAAGCGGTCGACGGCGGTGCCGGCCAGCGGCAGCGTGGTGAGCCCGATGAGCCCGGCCACCGTGAGCACCGCGCCGACGGCGGCGAACGACAGGCCCGTGACGTGGTGGAAGAAGATCAGGGTGAAGGGGAGGTACATCCCGGAGCCGACCGCGTTGACGGTCATCGCGGCGAGCATGGACCGCTCGCCGGGTATCCGTGAAGTGCGTGTTCGCGAGGTGCTGGCCATGTCCGCTCCTGGGATCGTCGCCCGAAGTAGCTCGGTGATAAGTAGCTTACTCCTAAGTGACTTACCGTCAAGCTACTTTCTTGCCAGCGACTGTTCTTCGTCCGATACTGATGTGTATGACCACCCCGGCCCCGGACTCCCCGGACCTCCCCGACGCCCCGGACCCCGCGAACACCCCGGATCCGGATCCCCTGGACAGGATCACCGCGCAGTGGAACGAGGTCCGCCCCGACCTCGACACCGTGCCGATGGCGATCTTCGGCCGCATCTACCGCATCGCGCGGGCGGTCGGCGACCGGATGGAGAAGGAGTACGGGCGCTTCGGCATCAGCCGCGGCGAGTTCGACGTACTGGCGACGCTGCGCAGGGCCGGTGAGCCGCACACCCTGTCACCGCGCGAGCTCTCCTCGACGCTGCTGCTCACCACCGGCGGCATGACGGGACGGCTGGACAAGCTGGAGCGCGCCGGCCTCGTCGAGCGCAGCCCGGACCCGCACGACCGGCGCGGCCTGCGGGTCACCCTCACCGAACGCGGCCTCACGCTGCTGCACGAGGCGGTGGGCGCCGGGCTCGCCGTGCAGAAGGCGGCTCTCGGCGCGATGGACGACGAGCAGGCGGCGCAGCTCTCCGGTCTGCTGCGGCAGCTGCTCAGCTCGTCGGAACAGCACTGAGCCCCCTGCCGCGCATGCGGTCAGGGGGCCAGCAGGAGAAAGGCGTCAGCCGCGCTCTTGCTGCTGCTTACGGGTCTTGTCGGTCGCCATCACCACGCCGGCGATGATCGCGAACAGCGCGATCGGCGCGAGCACGAAGAGGCCGAGGGTCTGTACGACACTCAGGCCGGAACCCGGGTCGTCGCCGTCGTCGCGGGAGACCGCGAACGCGGGGGACGACATCAGCAGCATCAGCGTCGTCCCGGCGGTGATGACCCCGGCGCGCACGGCCTTCTTGTTGAGCTTCTTGTCCACGCCCTCAATGTAGTGAACGACCTCCGGGCCCGCACGCCCGGGGTGTCCTTATGGGGGTCCTTGCCCATGTCTTTACGCGCCCATGTCCCTGCGACCTGCGGCAACGGCAGACAGCGTTACTCAGGTCCGGTCTCCGGACCGGCCGCCAGCGCGGCCCGTACCTCGTCCAGCAGCGCGTGCAGCCGCGGCGATCCGGCCAGCTGCTCCAGCGTGACCGGCCGGCCCGCCGCGTCGGCCACCGGCAGCCGCCAGTTCGGGTACTGGTCCCAGGTGCCCGGCAGGTTCTGCGGGCGGCGGTCGCCGACCGCGTCCGGCAGCCAGACGCCGACCATCGCCGCCGGGGTGCGCGCCAGGAACCGGTGGACGGCCTTGACGACGGCCTCCTCGTCGGCCGCCCCCTCCGGCAGCAGCCCCAGCCGGCCGAGCAGCGCGATCCACTCCGCGACCTCCGCCGCGTCCTCCGCCTGCTCCTCGGCCAGCGGCCGGGTCAGCAGCCCCAGCCGGTAGCGCAGCTCGACGTGCTCGCCCGTCAGCCGGGCGGCCGTGCTGGGCAGATCGTGCGTGGTGACGGTGGCCAGACAGGCCGGCCGCCACGCCTCCGGCGCCAGCGGCTTGCCGTCCCCGTCGTGGTTCCGCTCGAACCACAGCACCGACGTGCCGAGGATGCCGCGGTCGGACAGCTCCTCCCTGACCCCGTTCTCCACCGTCCCCAGGTCCTCGCCGATCACCACCGCGCCCGCCCGGTGCGCCTCCAGGGCGAGCACTCCGAGCATCGCCTCCGCGTCGTACCGGACATAGGCGCCCTCGGTCGGCGGCCGGCCCTCCGGCACCCACCACAGCCGGAACAACCCCATCACATGGTCGATCCGCAGCGCCCCCGCATGCCGCAGCAGCCGGCTCAGCAGATCCCGGTACGGGGTGTACCCGGTGGCCGCCAGCGCGTCCGGCCGCCAGGGCGGCAGGCCCCAGTCCTGGCCGCGCGAGTTGAACGCGTCCGGCGGTGCGCCCACCGACATGCCCCGCGCCAGCGCGTCCTGCATCGCCCATGCGTCCGAACCCGACGGATGCACCCCGACGGCCAGGTCGTGCACGATCCCGATCGGCATCCCGGCGGCGCGCGCCGCCGCCTGTGCCGCGCCCAGCTGATCATCCGTCAGCCAGGTGAGCCAGCAGTAGAAGTCCACCCGGTCGAGCAGCTCGCTGCGTGCCCGCGCGACCTGCGGGGACCGCGGATCGCGCAGCCCGGCGGGCCACGCGTGCCAGTCCGGACCGTGCACCTCCGCGAGCGCGCACCAGGTGGCGTGATCGTCCAGCGACTGTCCCTGCTCGGCCAGGAAGTCGGCGTACCCGGCCCGGCGCCCCGGCTGCAGCGGCACCTTCCGCACCAGCCCCAGCGCCTCCAGCTTCAGCTCCCACACCGCGTCCCGGTCGATCAGCGCGTCCTTGTACAGCACGCCCGCCCGCAGCGCCGCCGCCCGGCCGGCCAGCTCCACGGCCTGCACCCGGTCGTCCGGCGCCAGATACGCGTACTCCGGGATGTCCTCGACCCGCAGATACACCGGATCGGGGAACCGCCGGGACGACGGACGGTACGGCGAGGGATCCGTCGGCCGCCCCGGCACCGCGATGTGCAGCGGATTGATCTGCAGGAACCCGGCCCCCAGCGCCCGCCCCGACCAGGCCGCCAGATCCGCGAGATCGCCGAGATCGCCCATCCCCCAGGAGCGCTCCGACAGCGTCGAGTAGAGCTGCGCCATGAAGCCGAACGTGCGCCCCGGCGGACCCGGCAGCCGCTCGGGCGCGATCACCAGATCGGCCCGCGCCGTCCGCCCGTCCAGCGCGGTCGCCCGCACCACGTGCCGGCCGAGCGGAATCCGCTCCCAGTCACCGGCGTCGAACACCTCGCCCGACTCCGCCTCGATCAGCACCCGGGTCCCCTCGGGGAGCCCGAGCGGCAGCGGCCGGCCGGTCCGCACCACCGTGCACGGAGGCAGCAGCCGCTGCCGGTCGCGGTGCTCGTACGCGGCCAGCGCGTCCCGCACCGCCTGCGGCGTCGAGGCGTCCACCCCCAGCGCGGCCAGCACGGCCACCACCGTCTCCTCCGGCACCCGGACCTCCCGGTCGGGCCCAGGGCGGTACGTCGTGTCCACGCCGTGCAGCGCGGCCAGCCGCTCCCGGTCCATCGGGCCTCCAAGATCACAGTGCGGGGTGGGGGTCACCCCAGCCTTACCCCACCGGACACCCCGTCAGACGCCGCCACCCCGCCCGGCAGCGCTACCAAACCACCGGCCGCCGCTCCCGCCACGGCGCCGCCGCCTCCACCTGGGCCGCGAGCGCCAGCAGCGGGCCCTCCGCACCGTGCGCCGCGCCGAGCATCATCCCGACCGGCAGCCCGCCGTCCGTCCACTCCACCGGCAGCGAGACCGCCGGCAGCCCCGCGATGTTCCACGCGCCCGTGAACGGCGTGAACGCGTACTGCGCCGCGAAATCCGCCGCCGGATCCGCGTCGTCGCGCAACGCCCCCACCAGCTGCGGCAACTGGGCCAGCGTCGGCGTCAGCACCGCGTCGAACGGCGCCACCGCCGCCGCGAACTTCCGCCCCACCGCCTGCATCGCCCCCAGCGCCGTCGCGAACCGCTCCCCCGAAGCCGCCCGGCCGCGCTCCCGCAGCCACCGCGTCAACGGCATCAACTCGCCCTCCCGCTCCGCGGGAACCGGCGCCAGCAGCGCCATCACCTCCCACACCGGATCGAACGACCCGTGGTCCCCGGGCCCGAGCGGCTGCTCGACGTCCACCACCTCGTGGCCCAGCCCCGCCAGCAGCGCCGACGTCCGCTCGTACGCCGCCAGCACCACCGGATCCACCGGCACATCGACATCGGGCCGCGCCCACCGCCCGATCCGCAACCGCCGCGGCTCCCGCTCGCACCACTCCAGGAACGACGTCCCCGACGCCGCCAGCGGCACCGGATCCCCGGGCACCGGCCCCGCCATCACATCCAGCAGCGCCGCGGTGTCCCGCACGTTCCGCGCGATCGGCCCCGTCTCCGCCAGCCCCGTCACATCCCCGTACGGCGCCGGGCTCACCCGCCCCCGGCTCGGCTTCAGCCCCACCACCCCGCAGCAGCTCGCCGGGATGCGGATCGACCCCCCGCCGTCGCTCCCGTGCGCGGCGGGCGCCAGCCCGGCGGCCACGGCGGCCGCCGCTCCCCCGCTCGACCCGCCGGCCATCAGCGCCGTGTCGTACGGGCTCCTCGCCGGAGGGGCCACCCGGCCCTCGGTGTACGCCGGCAGCCCGAACTCGGGCGTGTTCGTCTTCCCGAGCAGCACGGTCCCGGCGGCCCGCAGCAGATCCCCGACGTGCGTCCCCGACTCGGCGACCTGGTCCGCGAACACCGCCGACCCCGCCGTCCACCGCACCCCCGCCACCGGCGTCAGATCCTTCACCGGCACCGGTACCCCCAACAACGGCGGCAGCACCCCACCCTCCGCCAACCGCCGCTCCGCCCGCCGCGCGTCCTCGAGCGCACGCTCGGGCGTCACGGTCACATACGCCCCGACGGCATCGTTCAGCCGGTCGATCCGCCCGAGGTAATGCCGCGCCAACTCCGTTGGCGAGAGAATCCTGTCCCGGACCGCGGCGGCCTGCTGCAGCATCGTCAACTCATGAGGTTCGCCCATCCGGGCAGGTTAGTTCGGTACCGGCGGAAGCACGGGTACGCCGGCCCGTGCGAGCCGCTTCCGCCTACGGCGGGCTGTTCCACCCACCCGCCCTCTTCGCCTCACGGCGGGGCTCGGCCGCCCCGGGACGGCCGTTGCGCCACGCACCCGGCGGGGGTGCGGGTACGCGGGCGCCAGCGGCACCGTTGCGC
>NZ_JAPVLS010000050.1:34473-70152 GCF_027158125.1 Streptomyces sp. H39-C1 | reverse complement strand
ACGGACGCTTCCTTTGGTGCCGTCACCGGCGCCCTCCGGGCTTCCCTTCGTGTTTCCGACTCTATCAGACGCTTTCACGCCCGATTCCCGGTCAGCGGGAGTACTGCAGATCCTGCATTGTGTTGCTCTAGCGTTTCTGCCTTTCGGCTTTCCCGCTGCACCCGACTTTACCAGAAGGTTTCTGTCGGATTTCCCAGCCAATTCGAGTCTGCTCTGGAAACACACGTTTCCGCGGCACTCGTCGAGGCGGTTGTGACAACGTACTGGAGCGGGGCACCCGGATGCAAATCGGTTGCCCCGCTCCGGTGACTGTGCATCAGGTCTGTGCTCAGACCTCGACGACGACCGGAAGGATCATGGGCCGGCGGCGGTAGGTGTCGGACACCCACTTGCCGATCGCACGGCGGATGAGCTGCTGCAACTGCCGTACTTCCACGACGCCGTCGGAGGCCGACCTGGCCATCGCTTCCTCGATCTTCGGGATGACCGCGGAGAACGCCTCGTCGTCGATCCCGGAGCCCCGGGCATGGATGTACGGCCCGCCGACGAGCTTGCCGGTGTTGCTGTCCATGACGACGGTCACGGAGACGATGCCCTCTTCGCCGAGGATCCGGCGGTCCTTGAGGGAGGACTCGGTGACATCGCCGACCGAGAGGCCGTCGACGTACACATAGCCGGCCTGCACCTTGCCCGCGATCTTGGCGACACCGTCGATGAGGTCGACGACGACGCCGTCCTCGGCGATGACGCAGCGGCTCTTGGGAATACCGGTGAGCTGTCCCAGCTCGGCGTTGGCGCGCAGGTGGCGCCATTCGCCGTGGACCGGCATCAGGTTCTTCGGCTTGCAGATGTTGTAGAAGTACAACAGCTCGCCGGCCGAGGCGTGGCCCGAGACGTGGACCTTGGCGTTGCCCTTGTGGACGACGTTGGCGCCCCAGCGGGTCAGACCGTTGATGACGCGGTAGATCGCGGTCTCGTTGCCCGGGATGAGCGACGAGGCCAGGACGACGGTGTCGCCCTCGACGATCCGGATCTGGTGGTCGCGGTTGGCCATCCGGGACAGGGCGGCCATCGGCTCGCCCTGCGAGCCCGTGCAGACCAGGACGACCTTGTTGTCCGGCAGGTCGTCGAGCTGCTTGACGTCCACGATCAGGCCCTGCGGCACCTTGAGGTAGCCGAGGTCACGGGCGATGCCCATGTTGCGGACCATGGAGCGGCCCACGAAGGCGACCTTGCGGCCGCGCTGCTGGGCGCAGTCCAGCACCTGCTGGATGCGGTGGATGTGGCTGGCGAAGCTCGCCAGGATGATCCGCTTCTCCGCCTTGGCGAAGACCTGCTCCAGCGCCTGCGAGATGTCGCGCTCCGGCGGGATGAAGCCGGGGACCTCCGCGTTGGTGGAGTCGGAGAGCAGCAGGTCGATGCCCTCGTCCGCCAGCCGCGCGAAGGCGTGCAGGTCGGTCAGCCGGCCGTCGAGCGGCAGCTGGTCCATCTTGAAGTCGCCGGTGTGCACGACCATGCCCGCGGGGGTGCGGATGGCGACCGCGAGGGCGTCCGGGATGGAGTGGTTGACCGCGATGAACTCGCAGTCGAAGGGGCCGATGCGCTCGCGCTGGCCTTCGGCCACTTCGAGGATGTACGGCCGGATGCGGTGTTCCTGGAGCTTCGCCTCGATGAACGCGATCGTCAGCTTGGAGCCGATCAGCGGGATGTCGTCCCGCTCGCGGAGCAGGAACGGGACGGCGCCGATGTGGTCCTCGTGGCCGTGGGTCAGCACGATGCCGACGATGTCGTCCAGGCGGTCCCGGATCGACGAGAAGTCGGGCAGGATCAGGTCGATACCGGGCTGCTCGTCCTCGGGGAAGAGCACTCCACAGTCGACGATCAGCAGCTTCCCGCCGAATTCGAAGACCGTCATGTTGCGGCCGATTTCGCCGAGGCCGCCGAGCGGTGTGATGCGCAGGCCGCCTTCGGGCAGTGCACGGGGCGGGCCGAGCTCGGGGTGCGGGTGGCTCAAAGTTTCTCCTCACCACGCGCGCCGGGGTCCCGTGTGGACCGCTGGTGCGCGTGACATTGCGTTGTGTCGTCGGTTTGCGTGTACGTGCGTATTCAGTTGTGAAGTCTGTGGTGGTGAAGTCTGCGACCCGCGAGCCCGGGGCTGCGGAAGTCTGTGACTACAGGTGTACCCCGCCTGCGGCGAGATCCTGCTTCAGCTGCTCCGTCTCGCTCCCGGACAGCTCCACGAGCGGCAGCCGCAGCGGCCCCGCGGGAAGTCCCAGGAGTTCGAGGGCGGCCTTGGTGGTCATGACGCCCTGTGTCCTGAACATGCCCGTGAAAATGGGCAGCAGGCGCTGGTGGATCTCGATGGCCTTGGCGGTGTCTCCGGCCAGGTGGGCCTGGAGCAGTGCGCGCAGCTCGGGTGAGACGACATGGCCGACGACGGAGACGAAGCCGACCGCGCCGATCGAGAGCAGCGGCAGGTTGAGCATGTCGTCGCCGGAGTACCAGGCGAGTCCGCTGCGGGCGATGGCCCAGCTCGCCGCGCCGAGGTCGCCCTTGGCGTCCTTGTTGGCGACGATGCGGGGGTGCTCGGCCAGCCGGACGAGGGTCTCCGTGTCGATCGGGACACCGCTGCGGCCGGGGATGTCGTAGAGCATCACCGGCAGGCCGGTGGCATCGGCGATGACCGTGAAGTTCTGGTACAGCCCCTCCTGGGAGGGCTTGCTGTAGTACGGCGTCACGGTGAGCAGGCCGTGCGCGCCGGCCTGCTCGGCCTGGCGCGCGAGCTCGACGCTGTGCCGGGTGTCGTTGGTGCCGACTCCGGCGATGACGAAGGCGCGGTCCCCCACGGCTTCCAGGACGGCCCGTACGAGCTGCCCTTTCTCCACGTTGCTGGTGGTCGGCGACTCGCCGGTGGTGCCGTTGACGACCAGGCCGTCATTGCCTGCGTCGACCAGGTGGGCGGCCAGTCGCTGTGCGCCGTCGAGGTCGAGCGCGCCGTCCGCGGTGAACGGCGTGACCATTGCGGTCAGGACCCGCCCGAAGGGGGTCGTCGGTGTGGAGGTCGGAGCCATGGGTCCAACGCTACTCGTTGTATGTCGGCGCGTGTCGCCTCGGGACCTGCGGAAAGGACTCCGGCGGTGCCTGCTCGGGGGTCCAAGCACTGCCGGAGTCCGTTTCAGCAGCCTAGATGAACTTCGCGAATGCCTGCAATCGGAACACTTCGGACAAATGGCTGTGACGAGCGCTACGGAGCGATACGCCCGTTGCCGTTGAAGGCCGCGTGGGTCAGCGGCATGAGCTTCGCCCACTCGGCTTCCATCTTCTCGCCGACCATCTCGATCTCCCGCTGCGGGAAGGACGGAACGGCCGCCAGCTCGTGCTGCGTACGGAGTCCGAGGAAGTGCATGAGCGAGCGCGCGTTGCAAGTCGCGTACATCGACGAGAACAGCCCCACCGGGAGGACCGCACGGGCCACCTCACGGGCGATGCCGGCGGCCAGCATCTCCTGGTACGCCTCGTACGCCTGGCGGTACGAGGCCTCCATGGCCTCGGTCGTCGCCCGGTGCTGGGCGTCCGTACCGTCCACGAACTCGTACTTGCCCGGACGGCCCTGCTGGACGAGCTTCCGCTCCTGCGCGGGAACGTAGAACACCGGCTGCAGCTCGCGGTAGCGGCCGGACTCCTCGTTGTACGACCAACCGACGCGGTGCCGCATGAACTCGCGGAAGACGAAGATCGGGGCGCTGATGAAGAACGTCATCGAATTGTGCTCGAACGGGCTGCCGTGCCGGTCGCGCATCAAGTAGTTGATCAGGCCCTTGGACCGCTCGGGGTCCTTGGTCAGCTCTTCCAGGGACTGCTCTCCCGCGGTGGACACGCGCGCCGCCCACAGCACGTCCGAGTCCGCGGCGCTGTGCTTGACCAGGTCGACGGTTACCTCACCGCGGAACTGGACGGCGGTCTCGGTGGAGGTGTCGCTCACCGTGGGTCCTTCCTGTCGTCTCAAGGGGCGCGCCCAGCCTAGACGCTGGCGCTGACAGCCCTGGTCATCGCCACAAACCCCACCCCGCCCACCGAATGGCGGACGAGGGTTGTTAGATTGGGAGACTTCCAGCAATTCGGACACAGGAGTGTGCTGCATGTTCCGCCGGGGAGAGCCTGTTCCGTTCGCCTTCATAGCCGAGGCGGAGAGCTTCCAGAGCAACGTCGCTCCTCCGCCCAGAACGCGACCGAGCAGGCTCCGGATCGCGGGACGCGCACTGGGAACGGTGCTGGTGCTCGCCGGACTGGTCGCCGCCGCGCTGCTCGGCGCTCCCGCGCTCGATCCGCACCAGCAGGGCTCGGTCGGCTCGCAACACGAAGAGGCGGCCCGGACGCCCTGAGCTGGTCACCGCGTCGGACGGCAGATAACCTCACCGGTCAGAGCCCCACCTCTGCCGGTAAAGGACCACGCACGTGCCCCTGCCTTTCCTCGCCTCCGACAGCGTCCACGACCAGCGCGAGGCGCCCGCGGCGCTGCCGCACACCCCGCAGGACCGGTGGATGCGCCCGTACCGTCCCGGTCCGTGGCGGGTGGCTACGGCCGCGCTGCTGCTGGTGCTCTCCTCGTACGTGCTCTTCGCCGCGATGATCATCGCCGCCACGGGCGCGCTGCCCGGCGCCGGGCTCTGCCTGGGCGGGGGCGTCCTGGTGATCGTCAGCGCGCTGCGGCTGCTGCGGGTCGGGTTCTGGGTCAGCGGACGCGGGCTGCGGCAGTCCGGGCTCTTCTACACGATCACCGTGCCGTGGGACGGCGTCGGCAGTGTGCGCACCGTGCAGCAGCCGGTGAAGGTGCTGGGGCTGCCGCGCACCGTCCAGGGGCAGGCGCTCGTCGTCACCCGCCGGAACGGCCAGGCGCTGCGGCCGCTGATGACCGACCACAACGCCGACTTCCTCGGGCGCACCGAGGCGTTCGACATGGCGGCCGACGCCATAGAGGGCTGGGCCACCGAACTCCGCTGACGCCCTTCCACGGGCAGCCCGGCGAACCGATTCAGCTCGTGCGTACCGGCTTGCCGTCGCGTAGCGCGATGGCGCGCTGCATGGCCTTGCGGGCCCGCGGGGTGTCGCGGGCGTCGAAGTAGGCGATGGCGAGCCGGAACCAGCTGCGCCAGTCGTCCGGGGAAGCTTCCGTCTCGGCCTGGCGCTTCGCGAAGACCGCGTCGGCCGAGTCACGGTCGATCCGGCCGCTGGGGGTGCGGACGAGCTCGTCGACGGGGAGGCCGCCCTCGGCGTCCAGTTCCCGGGAGAGCCGGTTCGCGTGCCGGGCGAACTGGGTGGTCTGCCACAGGAACCAGGCCCCGATGAACGGCAGCACCAGGACGGCGATGCCGAAGGGCACGGTGATCCACGTGCCCTCCTCCAGGAGCAGCACACCCCGGCTGCCGACCAGGACGAAGTAGCAGACCAGCGCCCCGGCCAGGACGAAGTAGGTCACTTTGGCGCGCACGGCGATCAGTCCTGGTCCAGGCTGTGTTCATCGGCAAGGAAGTGCTCGAGGCCGAAGGTCAGGCCCGGGGTTCCGGTGACCTTCCGGGCGGCGAGCAGGATGCCCGGCATGAAACTGCTGTGGTGCAGCGAGTCGTGCCGGATCGTGAGGGTCTCGCCCGTGTCGCCGAACAGGACTTCCTGGTGGGCGAGCAGGCCGCGCAGCCGCACCGAGTGCACCGGCACCCCGTCGACGTCCGCGCCGCGCGCGCCGTCCAGGCCGTGCGTGGTCGGGTCCTGCTGGCGCGGCATCCCGGCCTTGTCGCGGGCGGCCGCGATGAGCTGGGCGGTCCGGGTGGCGGTGCCGCTGGGGGCGTCCGCCTTCTTGTTGTGGTGCAGTTCGATGACCTCGACGGTCTCGAACCAGCGGGCCGCCTGCTGCGCGAAGCGCATCGTCAGGACCGCGCCGATGGAGAAGTTCGGGGCGATGAGCACTCCGGTGGCCGGGGACTCCGCCAGCCAGCCGTTGAGCGCCATCAGACGCTCCTCGGTCCAGCCGGTGGTTCCCACGACGCCGTGGATGCCGTTGCGGACGCAGAACTCCAGGTTCGTCATGACGGCGTCCGGGTGCGTCAGCTCGACGGCGACCTGCGCGCCGGCGTCGGTGAGCGCCGTCAGCGGGTCGTTCCTACCGAGCGCGGCGACCAGTTCCAGGTCGTCGGCCGCCTCGACGGCCCGCACGGCCTCGGAGCCGATCCGGCCGGTGGCGCCGATGACGGCCACACGGAGCTTGCTCATGCTGATCCGTTCCTCCGGTTGTGCGCCGCGGTCGCGTGCTGCGACCGCGGCGCGGGGTACGACCCGTCGCGCGTGGGTTACGCGACCGATTCGTGCAGACGCGAGGCCTGCTTGTCCTTCAGCGGGCCGATGACGGCCAGCGAGGGACGCTGTCCCAGTACATCGCGGGCGACCGCGCGCACGTCGTCCGGGGTGACGGCGGCGATGCGCTCCAGCATCGAGTCCACCGACATCTGCTCGCCCCAGCACAGCTCGCTCTTGCCGAGGCGGTTCATCAGCGCCCCGGTGTCCTCCAGGCCCAGCACCGTCGAGCCGGACAGCTGGCCGATGGCGCGCTGCAGCTCCTCGTCGGTCAGACCGTGCTCGGACACGTTGTTGAGCTCGTCGCGGCAGATCTTGAGCACCTCGGGGACCCGGCGCGGCTGGCAACCGGCGTAGACGCCGAACAGCCCGCAGTCCGCGAACGACGAGGTGTACGAGTACACCGAGTACGCCAGGCCGCGCTTCTCGCGGACCTCCTGGAACAGCCGTGAGCTCATGCCGCCGCCCAGCGCGGTGTTGAGCACGCCGAGCGCCCAGCGGCGCTCGTCGGTACGGGCCAGGCCCGGCATGCCGAGCACGACGTGCGCCTGCTCGGTCCTGCGGTCCAGCAGCTCGACGCGGCCGGCGGTGCGCAGCGTGCGGGCGCCGGAGCGCGGGTCCATCGGGACGGCGTCGGTGTCGCGCAGGGAGCCGGCGTTCTCGAACGCCTTGCGGACCTGACGGACGACCGTGGCGTGGTCGACGTTCCCGGCCGCGGCGACGACGAGGTGCGTCGGGTCGTAGTGCCGCTTGTAGAAGCGGGCGACCTGGTCGCGGGTGAGGGCGTTGATGGTCTCGACGGTGCCGAGGACCGGGCGGCCCAGCGGGGAGTCACCGAGCATCGCCGTGGTGAACAGGTCGTGGACCTGGTCGCCCGGATCGTCCTCGGTCATCGCGATCTCCTCGAGGACGACGCCGCGCTCGGCGTCGATGTCCTCCTGGCGGATCAGCGAGCCGGTGAGCATGTCGCACACCACGTCGATGGCGAGCGGCAGGTCGTTGTCGAGGACACGTGCGTAGTAGCACGTGTACTCCTTGGCGGTGAACGCGTTCATCTCGCCGCCGACCGCGTCGATCACCGAGGAGATGTCGAGCGCGCTGCGCCGCTTGGTGCCCTTGAAGAGCAGGTGCTCCAGGTAATGGGTGGCGCCGTTCAGCGCCGGGGTCTCGTCGCGGGAGCCGACGCCGACCCAGATGCCGAAGGTCGCGGAGCGGACCGTCGGCAGGGTCTCGGTGACGACGCGCAGACCGCCGGGGAGCACGGTCCTGCGCACGGTGCCGATGCCGTCGGTGCCGGGAATCAGGGTCTGTGTGCGGACGGCCCGCCCCTTGGTGGAGGGACGGGCCGTCACGACAGTGGTGCGAGAGGTCACGAGCCGGACTCGTCCTCGGGGTCGCCCGCTTCTTCACCCTCGATGACCGGGATCAGCGAGAGCTTGCCACGGGCGTCGATCTCGGCGATCTCGACCTGGACCTTGGAGCCCACGGCGAGGACGTCCTCGACGTTCTCGACGCGCTTGCCGCCGGCGAGCTTGCGGATCTGCGAGATGTGCAGCAGACCGTCCTTGCCCGGCATGAGCGAGACGAAGGCACCGAAGGTGGTGGTCTTCACGACGGTGCCGAGGTAGCGCTCGCCGACCTCGGGCATCGTCGGGTTGGCGATCTGGTTGATCACCGCGCGCGCGGCCTCGGCCTGGGAGCCTTCGGTCGCGCCGATGAGGACCGTGCCGTCATCCTCGATGGAGATGTCGGCGCCCGTGTCCTCCTGGATCTGGTTGATCATCTTGCCCTTGGGGCCGATGACCTCGCCGATCTTGTCCACGGGGATCTTGATGCTGATGATCCGCGGTGCGTTCGGGGACATCTCGTCCGGAACGTCGATCGCCTCGTTCATCACATCGAGGATGTGGAGGCGGGCGTCGCGAGCCTGCTTCAGCGCGGCGGCCAGGACCGAGGCGGGGATGCCGTCGAGCTTGGTGTCGAGCTGCAGCGCGGTGACGAAGGTCTTCGTACCGGCGACCTTGAAGTCCATGTCGCCGAACGCGTCTTCCGCACCGAGGATGTCGGTGAGGGCGACGTAGTGCGTCTTGCCGTCGATCTCCTCGGAGATCAGACCCATGGCGATACCGGCGACGGGGGCCTTGAGCGGCACACCGGCGTTCAGCAGCGACATGGTGGAGGCGCAGACCGAGCCCATGGACGTCGAGCCGTTGGAGCTCAGCGCCTCGGAGACCTGGCGGATCGCGTACGGGAAGTCCTCGCGGGACGGCAGCACGGGCAGGATCGCCCGCTCGGCCAGCGCGCCGTGACCGATCTCGCGGCGCTTCGGCGAACCGACGCGGCCCGTCTCACCGACGGAGTACGGCGGGAAGTTGTAGTTGTGCATGTAGCGCTTGCGCGTCTCGGGCGCCAGCGTGTCCATCTGCTGCTCCATGCGGAGCATGTTCAGCGTGGTGACACCCAGGATCTGGGTCTCGCCGCGCTCGAACAGGGCGGAACCGTGGACGCGCGGGATGGCCTCGACCTCGGCGGCCAGCGTACGGATGTCCGTCACGCCACGGCCGTCGATGCGGACCTTGTCCTTGATGACGCGCTCGCGGACCAGCTTCTTGGTCAGCGAACGGTACGCGGCGGAGATCTCCTTCTCGCGGCCTTCGAACTTCGGGAGAAGCTTCTCGGCGGCGATGGCCTTGACGCGGTCCAGCTCGGCCTCGCGGGCCTGCTTGCCGGGGATCGTCAGGGCCTGGGCGAGCTCACCGGTGACGGCCTCGGACAGGGCGGCGAAGACGTCGTCCTGGTAGTCGAGGTAGCGCGGGAACTCGGCGGTCGGCTTGGCGGCCTTGGCCGCCAGCTCGGACTGCGCCTTGCACAGGGCCTTGATGAAGGGCTTCGAGGCTTCGAGGCCGGCGGCCACGATCTCCTCGGTCGGCGCCTCGGCGCCACCCTCGACGAGCGCGATCGTGCGGGCGGTGGCCTCGGCCTCCACCATCATGATCGCGACGTCGCCGTCCTCGAGGGCGCGGCCGGCCACGACCATGTCGAAGACGGCGTCCTCGAGCTGGCTGTGACGCGGGAAGGCGACCCACTGGCCCTTGATCAGTGCGACGCGGACGCCGCCGATCGGGCCGGAGAAGGGGAGACCGGCGAGCTGCGTCGAGGCGGAGGCGGCGTTGATCGCGACCACGTCGTACAGGTCATCGGGGTTGAGCGCCATGATCGTGCAGACGACCTGGATCTCGTTGCGCAGGCCCTTGGCGAAGGACGGGCGCAGCGGGCGGTCGATCAGACGGCAGGTGAGGATCGCGTCCTCGGAGGGGCGCCCTTCGCGGCGGAAGAACGAACCGGGGATCCGGCCGGCCGCGTACATGCGCTCCTCGACGTCCACCGTGAGGGGGAAGAAGTCGAGGTTCTCCTTGGGGTGCTTCGAGGCACTGGTGGCCGACAGCACCATGGTGTCGTCGTCCAGGTAGGCCACGGCGGAGCCGGCGGCCTGACGGGCCAGACGGCCCGTCTCGAAGCGGATGGTGCGGGTGCCGAAGGAACCGTTGTCGATAACGGCCTCGGCGTAGTGGGTCTCGTTCTCCACTATGGGGATTCTCCTCATTCATGTCCCAGGGCGTATCCCGGGGACCTTCGGTGAGGGGAAGCGTCCCGCCAGGGGCCGGTCTTCGATCGAAGCCTTCGGGGAGTCCTGCTGCCCGGAGGCCACTACCGAGGACCGGCGTTCGTGGCTCATTAGGAGGACGCTCCTCCTCGTGTGTTACAGCGTGCTCACACCAGACTACAAAGAATCGCCGGTCGAGTACGCAAAGGGAGCGGCTCCCGGGTGGGAACCGCTCCCCCGCACAACGTCCTACTTGGCGCCGGCCGCACCGCGGCGGATGCCGAGGCGCTCGACCAGGGCGCGGAAGCGCGTGATGTCCTTCTTGGCCAGGTACTGCAGCAGACGGCGGCGCTGGCCGACGAGCAGCAGCAGACCACGGCGGGAGTGGTGGTCGTGCTTGTGCAGCTTGAGGTGCTCGGTGAGGTCCGAGATACGGCGCGAGAGCATCGCGACCTGCACCTCGGGGGAGCCCGTGTCGCCCTCCTTGGCACCGAACTCGGCGATGATCTGCTTCTTCGTCGCGGCGTCGAGCGGCATACGAACTCCTCAGGTGTTGGTTTGCCTCCGAGTGCCCCTGGACTGGAATCACAGGCGATCTTGGATAACTCTGGAGGCGAGGACGCGGGTTCTTACACACACATCCGTCAGCCAGGGTACCAGCCGCACGGGCGACGCTTCGCCGCGCGGGTCCGGGGGCCTATTCAGCCACTGGTCAGGCTGCGCACCGAGGTGTACACGTCGAGGACAGCCAGGCAGAGAGGAACAAGGGCCAGGAGGATGAATCCCTCGGCGAGGTCGAGGGTACGTCCCCAGAACGGCGAGACACCCTGGCGGGGGACGATCAGGGCGATCGCGGTGAGGAGTGCCGCACCCATCGCCACCGCGGCCGACAACCAGATCGTCCGCACATCGAGCGGCCCACGGTCACCCTGCAGCAGCTCCCGGACCACCCCGGCCGGCGGGTTGAGCGCCAGGCCCAGAATGAGCAGGGTCACGGCGCCGATCCCGGCGACCAGCAGACACACGACCTGCGCCGTGTAGCGGAAGAGACGGGCGCGCAGGAGAGTGGCGACGCCGACGGCCAGGGCGAGCAGCTGCGCCCACACGGAGTCCGAGAATCCGAGGACGGCCGCGGACCCCAGCACGACGGCGGAGCACCCGCCGACCAGGCCGAGCAGCATCTCGTGGCCGCGGCGTGCCTGCGCGGCGATAGGCCCGTAGTCGACCGGCTCCGTGGTGGGCCGCTCTCCGAAGCGCTCTACGGGCCGGCCCGGCCCTGCACTCTCCTGCGGGGAGCGGAACCCGATCGGCAGCCGGGCGAAACGAGCGGACCAGCCGGGGAGGAATCCGACCAGGGCGACCGCGGTCACCCCGGCGACCGCTGCGGCTTCCCTGGGAGCAGCGCCGGTCATGATCGTGCCAAAGGTCGTGAGGGTGCCGGCGGCGGCCGCCATGGCCGCGCCGACGAAGGGCGCGTCTCCGTACGGGAGCAGCGCGATCAGCAGGATCGCGGCGATGAGCACGGTGACGCAGCCGACGAGGAACTGAAGTCTGCCGGGGCCTTCACCCGATCGGGGCTCGATGATCCCGGAGCCCGCGATGAGCAGCATCGGCAGTCCGCCGAGACCGAGGGCCACGGCGGAGGCCCGGTCGTCGTACACCCGGGCCCGCACACCGGCCAGCGCCGTCAGCAGTACGCCCGAGGCGCCCGCGATGACGCCGGGCAGGCTGTGCATGTCGTGCCTGAGCGGGTCCGCGAACCACAGGACGAAGCCCGTCATCAGCAGCAGGACCACTCCGCCGCTCAGCCCGGCCGCCCGCATCAGGTCGTCGCTCCAGCTGTGGCGGTCGCGGTCCACAGCGGAAGCGATGGCGTCCACCACGTCGTCGTGGACGGCCGGCGGGAGCGAGTCCGCGAACGGGCGGAGACTGAGCAGCTCGCCGTCGAGGACGCGCTGGGCGGCGAGGGATAGCCCGCCGTCGAGGACGGACCCGTCACGGCGCGTGAGGTGGAACCCGGTGGGCTCTCCCGCCACCTGAGTCTGCCCCGACAGCGTGAGGAGCTCCGACCGCAGATCGGCCACGGGTACGTCGTCGGGCAGTGCCAGGTCGATCCTGCTGTCCGGCGCTACGACGGTGACGCGGCAGTAGCCTGTCGCTGCGGTCGTGATCACCTGGTGGATCCCCCTCGTCGGTGTCGTCTGCTGCGGTGCGCCACCCTATCGGGGCCGGTCAACTGGGCCGTGCGGCAGCACCACTAGGATCACTGACGCGCGGACAGCGGCCGCCGCCACGGGGGCGTCGGTGCGGAACCATCTGCTGCGCACGGGGGATTGATACATCGGTGAGCGTCGTCATCGTCAAACGACCGCCGAGGGCACTGCCGCCCGCGGTCCCGTCGGGAGAACTCCGTCTGGAACCGCCGCCGGAACTCCCCCGCGCCCAGGACCAGGGCCTGTTGATGAGTCTGTTGCCCATGCTCGGCATGGGTGGTTCCGCGGCCTACTTCTTCATGCCGGGTTCCCAGCCCATCATGAAGATCATGGGCGGGTTGATGCTCGCATCCACCGTCGTGATGGCGATCGCGCAGGCCGTCAAGATGCGGCAGGGCGTGGCCGGACACATGGCCGACGCACGCCGCGACTACCTCAAGTATCTCGCGCAGATGCGCAAGCAGGCGCGTCAGACCGCTGAGCAGCAGCGCGCCGCCCAGCTGTACACGCATCCGGCTCCCGACCAGTTGTGGGCTCTGTTGGGCGGAGCCGGTCCGCAACCGGTCGGCGGTGGCCAGGGTGCCCGGGTGTGGGAACGCCGTCCGGGCGATGAGGACTTCGGCCAGGTGCGTTTCGGGCTGGGTTCGCAGCAGCTGGCGACGCCCCTCGTCGCACCCGAGACGGCACCCGTCGACGAGCTGGAACCGCTCACGACGCACGCGATGGACAACTTCCTGCAACATCACGGGCAGGTCGAGGACCTTCCGCTGGCAGTCTCGATGCGGGCGTTCTCCGAGATCGGGCTGTCCGGTGACGCAACGACGGTCTACGGGACGGCACGCGCGGTGCTCGCCCAGCTGGCGTCGTTGCACACACCCGAGGACCTGGTGGTGGCCGTCGTCCGGTCCGCCGGATCCGCGCCGGAGTGGGAGTGGGCCAAGTGGCTCCCCCATGCGCAGCACCCCGCCCTCTCCGACGGCGCCGGATCGGTACGGCTGATCACCGACAGCGTGCTGGAACTGGAGGCGCTGCTGCACAGCACTCTGGAGGGGCGTCCGCGCTTCCAGCGCGACGCCCAGCCGTTGCTGGACCGGCCGCACATCGTCGTCGTCCTCGACGGCGCCACCGTCGTGCCGGGGTCCTCCCTGGCGCCGCCCGAGGGACTGCAGGGGGTCACCCTGATCAGGATCGCCCCGGGAGAGCCCGACGAGTCCCGCGGTGGCCTGTCCGTCGACGTGACCCCTTTCGAGATGCGGATCGATTCGGGAGGCGCGGTCTACAGCGGTACGGCCGATGTACTGGGACCGGTGGAGTCGGAATCCCTGGCCCGGCAGCTCGCGCCCTTGCGCATCGGAAGCGGCAGGGACGACGAACCGCTGCTGGCCAACCTGGACTTCACCGATCTGATGGGCATCGGCGAGGCGGCGGCGCTCGATGTGACTCGCAGCTGGCGGCCCCGCGCGCAGCACGACCGGCTACGGGTGCCGATCGGTGTCGGCGAGAACGGTGAGCCGGTGTTTCTCGACCTCAAGGAGGCCGCGCAGGAGGGCATGGGCCCGCACGGCCTGTGCGTCGGCGCGACCGGCTCCGGCAAATCGGAGCTGTTGCGCACCCTGGTACTCGGTCTTGCCGTCACGCACTCCTCGGAGACCCTGAACTTCGTACTCGCGGACTTCAAGGGTGGCGCGACATTCGCCGGCATGTCCGCCATGCCGCACGTCGCGGCCGTCATCACCAACCTCGCCGACGACCTGACACTCGTCGACCGCATGCGCGACTCCATCACCGGCGAACTGCAGCGGCGGCAGGAGCTGCTGCGCTCGTCCGGCAGCTTCGCGAACATCCACGACTACGAGAGGGCCCGTGCGGCGGGTGCCGCTCTGGAGCCGATCGCGTCGCTCGTGATCGTGATCGACGAGTTCAGCGAACTGCTCACGGCCAAGCCCGAGTTCATCGACATGTTCATCCAGATCGGGCGGATCGGTCGTTCCCTCGGAGTGCACCTGCTGCTGGCCTCGCAACGCCTCGAGGAGGGCAAGCTGCGGGGACTCGACACCTATCTCTCCTACCGGATCGGCCTGCGGACCTTCTCGGCGTCGGAGTCCCGGGCGGCGCTCGGCGTTCCGGACGCCTATCACCTGCCTTCGGTGCCGGGTTCCGGATACCTGAAGTTCGGGACCGAGACGATGCTGCGTTTCAAGGCCGCTTATGTGTCGGGGACACACCGCTCGGGCGGCGTCGTGGACGACGGCTCCCGACCCGCGGTACTGCGCAGACCGGCGGTGTTCACCGCGGCACCTGTCGCCGTCGCCAGCAGCACCACAAGTCCCGCGCACCCCGCCGTGCCCCCGCGTACGGATGACGCGCTGGCCGACACCGTGCTGGACGTTCTCGTCCGCCAGCTCGAAGGCCAGGGAACGGCGGCCCACCAGGTGTGGCTACCACCGCTCGGGGAGGCACCGCCTCTGGACCAGGTGATGGCCCCTCTGACGGTCTCGCCCGACCGCGGGCTCCGATCCGCCGACTCCGGTGCGAACGGCCGGCTCCGTGTGCCGCTCGGAGTCGTGGACAAGCCCTTCGAGCAGAGCCGTGACGCCTTCTGCCAGGACTACTCGGGAGCGGCCGGCCACGGCCTGGTGCTCGGTGGTCCCCGCAGCGGCAAGTCGACGTTGCTGCGTACGCTCGTCTCGTCCTTTGCCCTCACCCACACCCCCGACGAAGTGCAGTTCTACTGCCTCGACTTCGGCGGTGGCGCGCTGCGCGCGTTGGACGGTCTCGCGCACGTCGGCGGGGTCACCGGACGCCTGGAGCCGGACAAGGTGCGCCGCACGGTCGCGGAGGTCGCCGGCGTCCTCGCACGGCGCGAAGAACTCTTCCGCGTCCAAGGCATCGATACCATCGCCACCTACCGGCAGCGCCGGGCGGCGGGTCAGCTTCCGGGTGAGCCGTGGGGGGACGTCTTCCTCGTCATCGACGGTTGGGGAGCGTTCAAGCAGGACTACGACATGCTCGAGGGCGTCGTCACCGACCTGGCCGCCCGCGGCCTCGGTTACGGCGTACATGTCGTCATCTCCGCCTCCCGCTACATGGAGATACGGCCGGCTCTAAAGGACCAACTGCTCAACCGCATCGAACTGCGGCTCGGCGACACCATGGACTCGGAGTTCAACCGCAAGGCCGCGGCGAACGTCCCGGTCGGCGCTCCCGGCCGTGGCCTGACCCCCGACAGCCTGCACTTCCTGGCCGCGCTGCCCCGCATCGACGGGTCCTCGACGGCGCACGACCTGTCCGACGGAACGGCCGCTCTGGTGTCCGCGGTCAACAGTGCCTGGACCGGCGCCCCCGCGCCACGGGTACGCATGCTGCCGCACCAGCTGGCAGCCGAACAGCTGCCGAAGGGTCATGAGTATCCGGACCAGGGTGTCGCCTTCGCCATCGACGAGACCGCGCTGGCTCCGGTCTTCGTCAACTTCGACACCGATCCGTTCTTCGTCGCTTTCGGTGACAGCGAGTCCGGCAAGACCGCACTGCTGCGTCTGCTGATCAAGCAGATCTGCGAGCGCTACTCCCCCGACCAGGCGCGGATCGTCGTCGGTGACTACCGCCGCACCCTGCTGGGTGCGATCCCCGACGGCCATCTGCTCGAGTACGCGGCCACGCAGTCCGCCCTCGAACTGCACATGAACGAGATGGCCGGCCTTGTGCAGCGCCGCGCCCCCGGACCCGATGTCACCCCGCAGCAACTGCGCGACCGCAGCTGGTGGAGCGGGCCGCAGGTCTTCGTCGTCGTCGACGACTACGAACTGGTCGCCTCCAGTGGCGGCAATCCCATGGCCGTCCTCGCCGACACGCTGCCGTTCGCCCGCGATGCGGGTGTTCGCTTCATCATCGCCCGCAGTTCGGGCGGTGCCGGGCGCTCCATGTACGAGCCGTTCATCCAGCGCATCAAGGAACTCGGAGCCCAGGGCGTCGTCCTGTCCGGTGATCCGAACGAGGGCGATCTGCTCGGTAGCGTTCGTCCGCGGCAGTTCCCACCGGGACGAGGCGTGTTCGTGTCGCGCCGCCGGCGTACTCCGCTCGTCCAGCTGGGATGGCTTCCCGACCGCTGAATGATCCGCCAACGTTCCTGATCCGCACTCTCCGGCCCCGCGCGGGCGGAGAGGCCTGCCCACGGGGGGATAACGACGATGTCGAACTGGGATCGCACACTCAATCCGTTCCGCTACGACAAGAACGGCGACCTCACGGAATCCGCCAAGCAGCGCGATGCGGAGATGACCCTTGATCATGTCGCTCCGGAGAGCGGTGGCAGCACCGGTCAGGCCGGACCGGCGCTGAAGGTGACGCCTTCTGTGCTCCGTGAGAGAGCGGGCAAGGCCGAGATCGTCGCCGCCGACTTCGAAAAGGCGGACGACAGCGCGATGGGTCAGGGAAGCGCCACCGCGGGGAACACCGGCCAGATCGCGGCCGGGCTCCGGGGATTCCACTGTTCCAGCGCCTTCGCGGCCTTCCAGGAACGCTGGGGTCATCAGATGCGGTATGTGAAGACCACCCTTCTGCGAGACGTGGCGGGCGGCCTCCGCGCTGCCGCCAATGACCATCAGGACGCCGACACCGACGTGGCCAAGAAGTTGAAGAAGAAGTAACCATCGCTTCGGGGGATCCAGTCATGCCCAGTTACCACGACATCATGGAAGCCGATCTCGCTCCGCTCGACGCCGCTGTCGACAAGTGGCAAGCCCTCCCGGGGAAGTTCCACGGCATCGCGTCGGCCTTCGACAACACCGTGACCAAGGGCCTCCAAACGGCCAACATGCAGGGCGAGACCGCTGAGGCGGCACTTCAGAAGACAGTCGTGGCGAAGCAGCAGATCCAGGCCGCCGCCGACGAGGCCTTTGATGTGCACAGCATCCTCAGCGACGCCCTGTCCACGTTCAAAGCCGCGCAGAAGACTCTCCGGGACGTGACGGAGGAGGTCCGCACCAACGCCAAGGGCGTCTTGGTCATCGACGGAGCGGGCAATGTGGGCGCCGACCCGGCTGCGGGGCCGATGCCCGGCGCAGGTCCGAGCCTCGGCGCGGCCATCCTCGACTATCAGGGTCGTGTGGACGGCGCCGTGGAATCCGCGACCGAGGCGGACAACGCCCTGCACTGGGCTCTGCTCCAGGATCCCAACGGTGCGGACCAGGGATTCAACGCCAACGCCTATGCGGACATCAACAACGCGCTGAAGGACCGTGCCCAGGCGGCCAAGGACGCCCACGACGCGGCCCGACTCGCGTCCCAGCAAGGCATCCTGTCCGTCGATGAGCTCAAGAGGCTCGACACCCTGCTGGCCAAGCACGCCAGTGACCCGACCTTCGGGACGAAGTTCTACACGGAACTGGGGCCGAAGAAGGCCCTGGAGTTCCAGGCCGACCTCGCCATCCGGACAAGCCTGATCCACGACCCCGTCCGCCTCAAGGCCGCCCAGGACGTCCAGAAGCAACTGGGACTGACACTGGCTGCCGCGACACAGGACGTCAACGGCGACGGATACCTGAGCAACCAATGGGTGGAGGGCCTCAAGGAGGCCGGCCACCAGCCACTCGATATGAGGTCCCGCGGCCTGTACCAGATGATGCCGTACGGCTATCAGCCGCTCGGAGCGCTGCTCAAGAACGGCGAGTACAGCACGGAGTTCCTCGGCGACGTCTCGAAGGACATGCTGAAGCTGGACAAGGAGCTCCACGGGGTCTGGCCCAGCGGCTCGCAGGAAATCCATCTGGACTTGACGGACCAGACGCAGAACCGCCAGGGGACCGACCCCCTCGTGGGCCTGCTGGAAGCCAGTTCTCGGAACCCGGAATTCGCGACGCAGTTCCTCCACAACGACGGCGACCTCAAGCACCTCCTCACGACCGGGCAGGAGAACCCACTCCGCTCCGACGCACTGGGACACGCGCTGGAGGCGGGAGTCACAGGACACCCGTATGGCACTCCACTGGATTCCACGCTGCCGCCGCACAGTGTGGCGCAGACGGAAATCATGAAGCAGGTCGTCGAGTCGGTGTCGAAGGACGCGGGGGTGGCGACGGATCAGATGCGTGACAGCCTGGCGAGGATGAGTAGCGAGTACATGCCGGAGATCAACCGATCCTTGGCAGGTGGCGAAGGCCCGTACTCGATTGAAAAGTTCTTTCCTACGGGAAACTCCGGCGAACCCAGGTTCGAACCGATCGACACGCACAGGTTTTTGTATGCACTCGCAGCAGATCCGGGTGCTTACAAAATTCTGGATGTGGCACAGAAGACATATACCGGAAATCTATTCGATTATCATCTCGCCCATCCTGAGGAATTTGACGGCGATCCACAGATAACGATAAAGCAGATTGCGAATAATGCGGGGCTCTTCCAGGGCATTATGGCCTATTCGGTTCAGGATCACAATATCATGGACGAGATTTCCGCAAATCAGTCCTTCAACGATTCCCTGAAGCCTCAGAACGAACTGATGAAGGGTATCGCCACAGTAGGAATCGGCGTCGGAGTCGCCACGATGACCAGCCCCATCGGAGGAATTGCAGCCGGTGCAATGGCCACGTCCACCGGCAACATTCTCATCGATAATATCTTCGATGGACGAAAAATCGACGGCTACGACGATATTCTTTTGAGCACTGGGGCGAACCAGGACAAGGTAAAGCAATCAGCTCTGCAGTCCACGGAGTTTTCAGGTCACTACGCCGCCGCGCACACCAATTCAGCCATGCGTCCCGGAAACATCGAAGGCCTGATCACCGATGGCTTCAGGGAGGGCTGGGGTAATTCATCAACCAACCTCAGCGGCTACGAGGGACGACCCGGTCACCCGAAGGCCGACTAATGATTGAGAGAATTATGAAACGGACTACTGCGCTAGCCTACGTCGCAACCCTAGGCGTTGCAGCATCATTTGCCGCAGGGTTCTTCACCAACAAATTCTTGCTCTATTCAAACGCTGTGGACAGCCTCCAGGAAACAGTGTGCGGAGACATGATGACCAGTGACTCGGTGAAGAGCGTTCTCCCCAAAAGCCATACCGCGATGGAGCACTACACCGCCCTCGGAGCCGGCCAGGATTTCAACCAGTCCTGCATCATCTCCAGCGGAACTTCTGGGACTCTCACCATCAGGGCGAAAATCCAAAACGCAGCATTTCAGGACTGGCAGAAGTGGGTCAAAGGTGAAACACGAGACGACGGCTCCGGCGTTCCCGTAAAGATGGGCAAGGGAGGAGTCTCCTACCCGACAACCACTTACCTCTATATTCCGTGTACACCGCGTTACCCTCGTGCAGAGGCCACCCCCGCGAAGGATTCCTACTATCTGCAGGTCAATGTCAGGTTCAACGGTGATGCGGACGCGGACGCCGGCACAGTACGCAAGGCGGTGGCCGATGCCGCTCAAGCATTCGGCAAAAATGCGCACTCCGAGGCCGGCTGCCTAGGCGCCCCCTGACAAACGGCACTCGCGGTTCCGGAGCCCCCGCATGTCTGCGGCGCACCAGGTACTGGGATTGCTGCGACTTACCTCGAGAGGTGGTCCCGTTCAGCGCGGGAACCGCCGCCGACGCCGTAGGTCCCGCAGAGCCACCGAGCTGCCGCTGATCGCCGCGGACAGGACAACGCCCAGACCCAGCACATAAGTTGCCACCCGCTGGTCCCGTTGCTGTGGGGTCTCCCCCAGCGTCAGCGTGGCCGGGATGACCCTGCTGTCGCCCTTCGCGACGCCGGGGTCAGCGACCGGTGCCGCAATGGGCACGGCGTCGTCGGTGAGCGCGCGCACCGGGTCGACCACGCCCCAGCCGGTGAAGTCGTTGTGGCCCAGGGAGGTGCGCTGCGCGGTCTGCTCGATCTGGGCGATGACCTCGTGCGCCCGCCAGGCCGGGTGCTTGGCACGGATCAGGGCCGCGACGCCCGCGACATAGGGGGCCGAGAAACTCGTGCCGTTGTCGACACACTGGCCTCCCTTGGGAACGGTCGAGACCATATCGACCCCGGGAGCCGACACCCCCACGAACGTCCCGGCCTGGGAGAACGACGCCCGCTCGTTGTTGCGGTCCGATGCCCCGACAGCGAGCACGCCCTCGTAAGCACCGGGGAACGTCGTACCGAGCTTTCCGTCCGCTCCGGCATTTCCCGCGGCGACGACCACGACGACGTTCGCGGCGACGGCCCGGTGGATGGCCTGGGCAAGCTCCCGGACATCGCCGGAGGTGTCCTGCGAGATGTTGATGACACGTGCATGCGCGGCAACAGCCGCGTCGATGGCCCGCACCATGCTCGGGATCCTTCCCGCGCCCTGGTTGTCGTTCTGCCGGATCGGGATGATCGTGGCCTCGGGCGCGATCCCGGTGAATCCGGTGCCCGGCAGTGGGCGGGCGGCGATGATCCCGGCGACCTTCGTTCCATGACCGACCGTGTCATTGGCGCCGTGGTCCTTGCCACCGATGACGTCCACACCATGGGCGACGTCAACGGCCGATTTCAACTGCGGGTTCGTCGCGTCGACTCCGGTGTCGATGACGGCGACACGTACACCCTTGCCCTTCGTGTCCTGCCAGAGTTGATTCAGCAGCACCCGCTGGAGGGACCACGGCGTTCCCTTGATGTCCTTCGCGGGGAACGTGCACTCGCCGTCAGCGGCGAGCGTGATCTCCGCGGCGGCCGTCAGCCCTGCGGTGACGGGCGGGGCAGCGGGGCCGGCCAGCAGGGCGAATGCCGCTACCCCCGAGGTCAGTGCGGACAGGCCGAGCTCATGCGTGGTCCCGGATCCCATGAGGGCTGCTTCCTCCTGCTGACGGTCCGACCGGGTACGGAACACACTGCGGGGCGGACACCCTCGTGCGGGCACCCGCCCCTGCGCAACTCTTGCTGCAGACGTCCTGGCTACTGAAAGTATCCGGCCGTCTTCTTGTCGGTGGCACTGTAGTTGTGGCTGGCGGACTCCACCTTGGAGGAGATCTGGATCAGCGTGCTGTGGATGTGGTCAGCCTGGTCCTGCCATGCCCGCGCGGTCGCGTCGAACGCCTGGTGGGCCTCGCCCTCCCAGCTGGCAGCCACGCCCTTGACCTTGGCCAGCAGGCCGTCGAGGTCGGACTTGAGCTGATTGGCCGCCAACTGAATACTGCTGGCGGCATCCGTCAGCGAGGAATAGTGAACCTTGAGCTCAGACATGGCTCCCCCTGGAGTGAATGTGGGTCGAAGTTTTCGGGAACGGAATCGGCACTGGCACCGGCACTCACACGGGCGAACCACCGGTCCCGCACAAGCAGGTCAGAGACCGGCGATACCGCTGCCGCCGGCGGCGCCATTGATGTCGATCTTCTTCAGGTCCTCGAGAACCTCTTCATCGGTGTTCCCGTGACCGGCCCGGGTCGCGACGATCGCTTCCTTGATGCCGTCGATGACCACCCGCAACTTCTGATGCCGCCTGTTGATCTCGTCCTGCTGTGTGTTGAAGGCACCGGCCCCGATGCCCTTCCACTGGCCTTCCAGCCCGTCAATGGCAGCGTTCAGCTTCACGAGCTGCGCCGCCATCGAGCCACTGACCCGCTCGATCTCGTCCTCGACGCGCTTGAGCTCCGCGTCGGTAACCCTCACTGTTCCAGCCATTTCGTACCTTCCCCCATGCAATATGCGGTCGCTTCAAGGGGCTCGAAACCCCTCTCTCCATTCACAACTGGCCTGTGAAGCAGTTGAGATGATCTAGCTTCCGACCACTCTAGCCACATTCGTCCACAGGCCCAACAGGCCCCCGGCGAGGGGGCACCCGCAGCCGGGCCGCACCACCTGAATACCGCTCATGGGCTCGGGGAGCCCATCGCGCTGCGCTATCTATTGGCCAGGCGATTCGTCATCGGTACCTGATCAGGTGAAGGCTTCGGAGGCCGTCCACCTCCAGCTCAGCCTGCCCATCACGCATGCCGTCGATGAGTACCACTCCATTGGCAGTACGGGCTGCGTTGAGGAGCAATCCAACAGACTCACGTCCCGTCCAGTCCTGTCGGCGAACCCACACCAGTGCCCTCATGGCCTCCGGCAGTGTGGCAAGTTCAGCAAGCAACGGTGCCCAATCACTGTGCTCGGAGATGGAGAGGATCGGTCCGAGTTTCCGCATGGTGTCCGGCATCCACGCAGCAGGACCGGCCTTCGGCGGAAGCGTTTGGCCATCGACACCTGGCTGCGCGCCCTCCACCCAACGTGAGAACCACCCCCATGGGTCAGAATTCGGCAATCCAAAGGGTTCCTGGTGGTCCTTCGGCACAACTATGGACGCGTCAAGCATCGCATTGGCCAGGTCGCCGCCGGCCAGAAACTGCTTTGTGTTGCAGGCGAACAACCAGCCTCGACGAGTTTCATCCGCAGGGGATGCATCCACAAGAGCGACTTGACCACCGTAGACTTCATCGAGCCAGGCGTCAGCTTTTCGGACAGCGCTAGCGAAATCCTCGGCCGGAATCCGCCACTCCGACCGGTGCGCGTCAGGACTCGGGCGCCCGCGAGAAAAACGTGCGAGTACCAACTGGCGGATGCCTTCTTTCTCCATACGCCCCAGACCACCGGTTTGACCATCGAGCAAGACGAATTGGCCGTTGTTGATGGTTGCGTACATGAGGTGCCCGGTTGCCTCCACGCCATTCAGCTCCCGCCGCACCCACACCACGCCCCGGGCGTACGGACCAACCTCAAGGAGGGCAGAGATCACAGCATCCCAATTGGCGAACGATGACACCTCAGCACCACTGAAGTACTGCCGTACGAGCCGATCCCACCAACCCGGCGCCTCATGGACGGCTTGCCAGGGAAGGGCCGTCGCCCGGCCACCATCCATCCCTGCGTCGATGGCCACCACACATCCACGATCATTAATGCGACGTGCCTGCGCTGCCGAGTTACGCTGCGGGCTTCCATCGAATTCCGCCAGGTCGCCCCACGGATCACCTGTCGCCAAATGGAAGGGGCCCACAGAATTTTTCGGAACAGCGAAAGAACTATTTAGCATCGGAGTGTCAGAATATCCGGACTGACTGAGCGTCCTGCAACCGAACACCCAAGCCTGCGAGCTCTCTGCGACAGGATGCGGGACGGACAACTCGACCAATCCATGGTATTGCTGCTGCAACCATTCGTCGGCCCGCTGGGCCGGAGTCATTGCACCGCTCATGCCCCAGCTCCGGGCGGCCACTGCCCAGTAGTCAACCAGGAGTTGAACTCATCGGTGGTCAGCGCACCAGGGGCGAACCCCAATTCCGATCCGTCCTTGAACACCACAATCACACGATTCATGGGCGCCCTGGTGAAATCTCCAGTATCCAGGTGTTCCTCTGTATCAAAACACACCACCCACGCCAATTTGTGCTCTACCGTTGATTCCGGCTCCATCACAATCGTCGGCGGCCCATCGCCATAGGTGCGGTGCAAGAATTTCTCTGCCGCAATCAGCGCTTCGTCCTTTGTCATGGCTCAATCCTCTCTTCAGTGCCAGAAACACTATTTGTAAGGCATGTATTTAATACTCTTGACGCCCCATTCCGAATTATTCAACTCCTCCAATCTACCCAGCGCGCCGGTCTGGCCATCCAAAAACACAACGCCATGACTGTCATGAATAACATTGAAGACGTGCGCAGTCTTGTTCTGTCTTTCTACATAGACAATTCCTCTCGATCCTTCACCCCTGGCTCCCATATCACCGATAATATCGTCATAGCTTCCAACATTCTGCCATGCGGCATCCGGGTTACCGAGCGCCTTCGGGTCCGGCCATCGCGGCTCATGCAGAGGCGCCGTTGACACTTCATGGCCGTCCAGTCTCTGATCTACAGCAATAACATTGTTGGAACAGTTGTCGACATAGCCAGGAGTTTTTGCTTCGTAGCGATCAGAGTTCATATCCTTGAGCCAAGGATACTGATCGTCCACGAACTCGCGCGCCGTGGCCGCGTCAACCGAATCGGCGTGGATCGCCTTTTGCGTCACGTGTTCCGTCGGCTGGGCCAGGTCATCCCATGCCTTGGGGATTGCGGCAGGCACCCCGGATTTGACCGCACCTCGCTCCGCCACCGCTTCGGCGGCGTCTCTCCCCGCGGCCATGGCCGTGCGTTCGGCGGCGGTGGCTGCGGTGCTGGTGCCGCCTGTCGCCAGGGCCATGACGAGGTTTCCGGTCAGTCGTCCTCCGGACTCGGAAGGGTCGTCGCCCCAGCCGGTGCCCACGATCGCCTGCGGCAGCCGCTCCGGGTGGTACGCCATGGTGACCAGACCCGCCACGGTCGAATCCAGATGCGTCAGGTACTCCGCCGGGTGCGTCACGTTGTACGTGTCCCACGGGTTCAGACCCCGGACGAACTTCGTCGCGTCCGTGACGCTGCGGACCAGGCCGCCGCCGTAGTGCAGGGCCTCGACCTCACCCTGGACGAGGACGTCCTGGAGATCGCCGCTCATGCGGTCGGTGAATTCCGGCTTGGCCGGCGCCAGTTCTGCCGCCGCATCAATGGCGATCCGCGCCTCGTCGGCCACCGCGTCACGTTGTCGGCGTGCTTCCGTCAGGATTTCCTTCGCCTCGGCGATGGCAGTGGCACCCGGGTCGTGGAACGGATCCGGGGCGACCGGAGGTCTCCCCGGATCGCCTTCCCCGTTCACCAGGTGCTGGTAGGAGGCGAGGTCCGTGTTGTAGGCGCCGACCTTCGTGTTGTATGCGTCCACCGCCTTCTTGTGGGCGTCCTTTCCCTGCCGGTACGTGTCGATCGCCGTCTGCGCCTGCCGTTGTGCCCAGTCCACGATGTCCGCGAAGCGTCCCAGCGCCTCAGCCGCCTGCAGGCAGGCGTCCGCTCCCTGCAGCCACTTCTTCGGATGTGCCTCGAATTTCACCCGAAAGGCGTCCGCACCTTCTCCCTGCCAATTTCCAGGGTCCAGGCGGGTCAGGCCACGATGCACATCGCCGAAGGAGCTGCCGAACTTCCTCAGGTGTCCAGCCGTCTCCTGGATCGCCTTCGGATCGCCATGGATCAGCTCCTTCGGCTCCTCGCTCCGACCCAGTTGCTGCTCGGCGACGGAGGCGCCCAGGTCATCGGCGAGATCGTCACCGAAGTCCTCTACCGCGTCGGCCGCGTCGTGCAGTCCGACGTAGTCCAAGCCGTCGCCGACCCGGTGTGCTGCCCAATCGGCGCCCTCTCCGGCCGCCTTCTTCCCCGAGTCGACGAGGTGTTCGAGGCCGTCCCCGGCCTGATCGACCTTGTCCTCGAGCCAACTGAAAGCCCCCATCAGCCTTCGCCCCCGGGCGGTGTCCGCACCCCGGTCTCGGCCTGCTGCTGCCGTTGTTCGGGCGACGGTCCGAACAGTTGGTCCCGCGCGGCCTCGACATCGTCCTCGTGTCCGGTGGCCTTTGCGACCTGTTCGTACAGGTTGAATCCCATCGGACCGTTGGACAGGTCCCGCCCGGTGTCCTTCCAGGTCTGCCCGATGTCGTGCTGGGCCTGCTCGACGGACTTGGCGCTGAAGTCGGGGTGCTGCCAGTCCGAGATCGGGTTGTCCGCCTTGACCCGATCCCAGGACATCCCCTCGACCTGCTCCTCGGTCAAGTTGGGATTCCCCATCGCGGCATTCGTGACGACCTTGAACGTGTCCTTGATGTACTGGTCCTCGTCATGGCTGATGCCCGCCGACAGACCCAGTCGCTCGGCGAACTCGTTGCCTTCCTGCACCAGCGTGCGTACTCCCCATTCCCAACGTCCTCAGAACGAGCCGAAGGCGGAGGTCAGACCACTGTGGCCAAGCTGCATTCCCGTCAACGCCAGATCGCCGAAACCGCGCCCGGTGTCCGCCGACCCCTGCGTCCCCAGAGACTTCAGCTCCCCGATGGCCCCGTTGAGGCCCTGGGCGGCCAGTGCCAGGGCCGCAGAGTCCACCGCGAGATCCTCGCCGCCCGTACTCATCGGAACATCCCTTCACCCGCGCGGGCGTCTAGCGCAACGGCATTCGGCACGATCCCCATCACCGGTGGAAAGATCATGGGCCGGTCGCTCCCCACGTCCAGGGCCACTCCCGCAGGTTCCTGCACTGCCGGAATCACGACGTCCAGCAACCGTGCCCCGAAAACGGTCATGTACTCCCAATCGGAGAGTTCCGATGTCTCCTGCGTCAACGCGAAGCGCGCCAGCGCCACTTCGCTGGAGAACCCATAGATCCAGCGCACTCCGCCCATCGCCGCCGACCACAGACCGCCGCCGGTCACCGGCACCAGCACCGCAGCCCGCCGGAACGCATCCACCAGCGCGGTCGGGTCTCCGTTTCCGCGATACATGCCCTCCATCTCGCAGGTCAGGGCCTCCACGGCCTCTGCCGAGGCGAGCCTTCGCCAACTCGCCCTACCTGCATCAGGAGCCTGCTGCTCGCTACCGGCCCCACGCACGATGTCGGACAACCGCGTGGGGCGGTCGGGCCTCGCCTGGTGATTCGGATCCCCGGAGGCCGTGGTGAGCCGTGCGATGGAGCCGGAGGCCGGTGGATGGTGGGTTCCGGTCCAGTCAGGGCTGGTCATCGTCGGCCTCTCTCCCGTGGGTCGGTCGTATGGCTACTACTGCGGCGGGGCGGGTGGACCTTGCTGCCAGGTGTGCTGGGGGTTGGTCTCGTACGTCGGGGGTGGGGCGGAGCCGTACGGAGGTGCCGGAGGCGGGCCTGGTGGGGCGGCGCGGCGGTTCCGGTTACGGACGACCAGCACCGCGGTGGCAGCTATGACGACGGCCGCGCCGCCGAATCCGAACCAGAGGACGGTGTTGCCGCTGTCGGAGGCGTCCGACGTGGCCTCCGCCTGGGCGGCGGGAGCAGTCGCGCTCGGCGCCGGCGCGGCTGCGCTCTCCGAGGGGACCGGGCTGTTCGGCGCGGTCTGGGCCTCGTATGCGGCGAGGGGATACACGTCCGGTGCACCGGGGTCGCCGGGTGTCTGCAAGGCAACCCGGGGGCGGACGGCGCCGTAGCCGATGGAGTCGTTGCGCTTGGCCCCACTGGTGGGCGCACCGGCAGTGTTCAGAAGGACACGCAGAACCTGGTTGGCGGTCCAGGTGGGATGGGCGGACCAAAGGAGGGCGGCGGAGCCGGACGCGAGGGCCGTGGAGGGGCTCGTACCGGTCCCCTTGCAGTACCCGGACGCGGCGATCTGGGTGGGGCAGGCCCCGATGATCTCGTTTCCTGCAGCAGAGAGATCAACCTGCGGACCCTTGGTGGACGTCGGGATCGCTTTCACGTCTTTCCCGAGAGCCGCGACGCCGACAACGCCACGTGTGGCCGCCGGGTACTCGACGGGGCTTCCTCCGTCGCCGCTGTTTCCCGCAGCGGCGAAGATCAGTTTTCCCTTGGATCGGGCAAAATCTACCGCTTCTTGGAGGCTTTGATGCTGGGCTGCGTCCCCGATCCCGGAGTCGCCCAAAGAGATGCTGATGACACGGGCATCGCTGTCCGCTGCGTAACGGATGGCTTTGACCAACTCGGAGTAGAACTCAGGGTTTGCGGCGGCGCCGATCTTCTCACCCTCGTTGTCCGGCAGGCGGAGGGGAAGGATCTTGGCTTTGGGAGCCACTCCGACCACCCCTGAACCATCAGCACCTTCACCTGTGCCGGCGATCAAGCTGGCCATGCTTGTACCGTGCCCCACCAGATCGATGTCTGCGGCTACAGGCTTGGTGCCGAAGTCCCTACCCACAACAAGTTGTCCGCGGAGGTCGGGCGCAGTCCGGTCAACACCGCTGTCGATGACGGCAACCGTGATGTCCTTTCCCTCGCTGATCTTCCATGCTGCGGCAAGGCCCATCGCTTCGACGTGCCATTCCTGACTCCGGATCGACTCCGCGTGTGCCGGTACAGCTACTGATACGAATCCGATCAACGCGGCGCCACCGACTGAACCCACAGTCAGTGCGCGCTGCCTCCAACCAACCCGGTGTCGTCGCATATTCCTTCTTTCGGTGTCCCTCACGACTCCGCGTCGGGTCACTTGACGACCGGAGGACCTGAATCGTTATCACGTTGCGTGCGATCCGGCTCGTCCTCGATCAGGTAGTCAGGACGTCGGCTGTTTCGTCGCTGCTTCTTCTCGCCCGCCTTTCCGGAGTTGGGGACAGCGCGCCCGGTAATTGCCGATACCCCGCTCGGAGCAGTCCCGCCCGTCGAAGTGCGTCCCGCTTGATTCGTCGCGCCCTGGGCGAAGGTGTCCGGTATGGCGGCGCCCTGCCTGCGGGTCCCGCCCACAATGCCTCCGGGTTGGCCAGCGAGTCGGCGCATGGAACTTCCGGAACTGCCCCGGGTCCCTCCCTGCTCACCGGATCCGGTGCCATGAATCCCACCCATCGGCGATCGGCGATCAGCGCCCTCCGCTCCGACGACGTTGCCCTTGGGGATCATGCGGCTTGACGTGGTCCCTCGCACGGTCGCCTGCCCCCCATGAATGCCCGATTCGCCAACGGGCCTCAACCTGAGACCATTGCTCGGGCCCCTGCCTGCCGGCGACCCTGCGGCCTGCGGAAGGCGTGGCGACGGCGTGCCTGCGTTCACTCGTCCATTCGGACCAGAGGAGAACGGAGGAGCGCCAGAACCCGTATCCGGAGGCACAAACGTGCGCGATGACGGCACATCACCAGCAACTCCGGACGGATGGTGAGTGAGCGGGGTCGAGGATGCCGGAGCCACTGGGGTAGTCGTGCCTGCCGAGGCGATGTGAGTGCCCGGATCGGCAGACACGGCTGCGGGACTCCCTGCCAGGTCCGCTGGAGCAACCGACCGGGTTGGGATCGGCCCGAGGTTGCTGCGGTCGGAGCCCGCATGAAGATGTGTCTTCGAAGCCGCGGTGTCAGAGCTCTCCCGTCCGGATCCCTCCGCCGATGACCCCGAGCCGTCGATGGGCACCGCCGTGAGATCCGACCGCCGATTGTCCTTCGGCAGAATGCGTGCAGGCACCGGCTGGAACGTCGGTGGTTCCTGGGCGCTGATCACGCTTGCCGAGTACTTGTAGGCCAGCGCCAGTTTGTTCATCTGGTCGACGGCGCCCTCGCGGGCTCTCTCCAGGTGGGTCACGGCCTGCTGGTTGGCGAGCTTGCCGTCCGGGTCGTGCTGGGCGACCAGGTCGGTTCGGTACAGGTCGACCATGGACTTGGCGTCGGCGGGGACCGGCGGCATGTCGCGTTTGACGGCGAGCAGGGTCTCGGCTGCTACAGCCAGGGTGTCACCGGCGCTCCTGGAGTACTCGGCAAGGCTGAGGGTGGACTTGGCGATGCTCTTGCCCCACTCCTTGAAGGCATCACCGCCATCGCTCTGCCAGTCGACGTAGGCGACCCGAGTGTTGAGGTCGCTGCCAATGCTGTCGATCGCCGCATGCGCGGCCAGGAGTTTCTGGCTGAGAGCTGTGAGCGCACCAGGGTCGGCGTCCTTGACCATGGCGAGCATTTCTTCATGGGAGCGGGCGTCGAAATCGTCGCCGTAGATCGCGGTGTGCGCGTCCTCGGTAATGCCGTCGAAGATTCCCACGACTCACCCCTCCCCTTCGCTGTTCAGGTGTTCCAGGTCCACGGATGGGGGCATCAGCCCATGCCTCCGCCGCCGGAGGTGTCCTCCGTGGGCGGAGTGCTGCCGGTGACGGAGGCCGGCTTCCGGGTGGCCGGCGCGTCCGGGTCGAGTTCGGGGTTGTAGTACTTCTTCGTCACATCGTTCAAATTGAGAAGGTGGTTGCGGGTATCGATGTCGACGTTCTCGTAGCCGACGCGCGCGATTTCGACGGAGATGCTCATGGCCTCGATCTGATTGGCCATGGTCGTCGACAGCAGTTCGAGTTGGGAATGCACATGGGTGTAGGCACTCATCAGTTCCTCGGCGCCCGCGAACCCGGTGCCGATCTGGCCTTGATGCAGTCTGCCGTCGCCCATCTTGTCCGGCGCGGCCTGGGAATCGTCGAGATCCTTGAGAAGACCGTCGACACGTTGCTTGAAGCCACGCAGATCCTGCAGGCCGATGTCCATGTCTCGCTCGAGCATGGCAAATCACTCCCCGTATTCCACCGTTGACTCAGCAGCTTACCCAGCTGCTACGACAGCGGCACTGGCCCCTCCCGTCACGAGCCCTGCGGCCGCCGTGCACTCTCCGTGTCCAACGCCGGTCCCTTGGGCAGGAATTCGGACCAGTTGAGCGGGACGGCATCCGGGGTCACCGAGTCGTAGCCGAGCCGGGCCTGAGCTTGGTTGACGGCTTCGTCCACCTTCCTGGCCTTGGTTCCGTCGGCGGCATCGCTGTCGTTGTTACGAGGGACGGCGTAACGCAGACCGGTGTCGGTGGTCAGATAGAGGGTGCCGTTCCTGAGGTCCTTGCCGGTGATCTCCAGATAGAGAAGGCCGGACCCGGGGGTGACGTACGCGCTGGTGGCTCCGTCCACGATGGACGCCGGATACGCGGTACCGGCCCAGACACTGAGCTCGGGGCGGGCGCCGGCCGTACCTCGCAGAACGGAGCACGCGACGGTGCGGCCCTGGGCATCGTAGGTGCCGGTCTTGTTGACCTGGGTGGGCTGCTGGACGGGCCAGTCTCTGCCGGCGCCCGTGAAGACGGGGAGGATTTCGGTGGGGACGCTGGTGCGGATGGGTTCCGTCTGGCTTGTCATCTGCTCCAGCAGCAGCGCGGTGAACGCGGTGGTGGGGGCAACGCCGTCCTTCTGGACGACGTAGTACTCCTTGCCTGCCGCGGAGGTGGCCTCGAGGACATTGCCGATCCTGCTCTCCGCGGCCGACAGTCCGTCGACATGGGCCGGGTCGCCGAGGTGCGCGACCGTCGGGAAGACGATCGGACTGCCGGGATTGAGGGAACCGAGCCACCCCAGGGTGACGCGCTGCGGCTCGGCGGACTGGCCGAAGAGCGTACGGAGCAGAAGGTCCGTCTTCTGCCGGCCGAGGGTGCGTCCGTTCCTGCCCCCGAGCGGGAAACTCGTACCGTCCTTGTCGACGAGGTAGCGCGACGAGTCCGGGCTCTCTACGTAGAGCACCTCGTTCCCCGCCAGGCGTTTGCTGCTGTCGACCGCCCGGGCGTCGGCGCCGCCCAGTACGAACACCGCCTGGTCCGCCACCTTGTCCGCGCCGCTGCCGGGTCGGTCGCAGACGGCCCATTTCTTCGCGAGACCCGCTTCCACCGGACTGGGGAGGCGGTCGGGGGCGTAGGGGATGCCAATGGTGGCGCCGTGCTTGATGCCCGACTTGTCGATCACCGATTCCCTGACCTTGATGACCTGATAGCCCTGTGGGTCGAGGAGCAGCCTGGCGGAGGCGAAGTTGAGGACGGGGTGCAGGAGTTTCTCGCCCGTCCTCTCGTCCTTGAGGATGACGTAACGGGTGGTCGATTCATCGGCGACGATGACGTTCTTTCCGGGGTCGTCCCAGCCCTTGGGCGCGGTCGGTTTGACCAGACCCCAGGCGCCGAACCCCGCAAGAATCAGCGCGCCGACCACGATGCCCGGGGCCAGCGCGCGCAGCGGGCGTGGTGCGCCCTCCTCGGAACCGGATGGATTCGGCTGCAGAAACGCTGCCACGGTCCGCTTGCGAGCGAAGGTGTAGGCGTTGAGCTGTTCCTTGCGTGAAGCCATCCGCTGCCGCTCTCCCCTGTTTACGTGAATACGGCACTTACTATGCCGGGTTCGGCCCCTGCTGTATCGGGGACCCCCTGCGCCGCATCCGGCCATGACCAGAGGCCTGGCGCCGACGAGGTGCCGCCGTACGGCCGAGTACGGATCATGAGGTGGCGTACCGATACGGTTGGCTGACTTGCGCACGCCGTAATGCCGTAACACGGAGGGATTTACCGGGGGATGAGCAGCGCGACGACCGCAGTGATGAGCGTGCACCCACGGCCAGGGCGGATCGGCGGAGTGCGGCTGCATCAGGTGGTGCTGGTGGAGATTGCCGCCGCGCTGGTGCTGGTCGGGTGGGCGACGAACAGGATCCTGCTCGTACCGATGGGCTTGGTGGCAGTGGTGTTGGTGCTGCTGGCGGTGCTGCGACGGCGGGGCCGGCCGGTCGCGGAGTGGCTGAACGCGGCGCTCATGCTGCGCGCGCGGCAACGGACGGCGAGTCAGCCGTGGGCACCTGATGGGGTGGATCCCGCGCTGGCACCGGTTGTCGAGTGCGAGGCGGCACTGCGGACGTGTACGTACACCGACCGGCAACGTGAACGCGATATCGGCATGGTGGGTGACGGGACGTTCCTGACGGCCCTGTTGCTGGTGCAGGCACGCGATGAACCACTGCGGATGGCACGCAACGCGCGGCCGCTGCCTTTGGCGCTGTTGCACGACGCACTGGAAGTGGACGACATCCGTCTGGAGTCGGTGCAGGTCGTGCAGTACACGCAGCCCGCGCCCGGACCGCATCTGCCCGAACAGGCCGCGGCGGCACGGTCCTACAGGCCGCTGCAGGAGAAGGCCGGTACACCGGCGATCCGGCTCACATGGATCGCGTTGAAGCTCGATCCGGAGTTGTGCCCGGAGGCGGTTCAGGCGCGCGGCGGCGGGGTCGGCGGGGCGCAGCGGGCGCTGCTGCGCGCCACGGACCAGCTGGCGAGTCGGCTCGCGGGGGCGGGAATCGACGCCTCAGTGCTGACGGAGGCGGAGGTGACGTCCGCGCTGGCGACTTCGGCCGGAGTGAATCCCCAGGCGAGCGCGCTCGCCGCGCGGGCCGGCGTGCCACTGCGGCGCACCATGGAGAGCACCCGTGCCTGGCGCTGCGACGACCGCTGGCACACGACGTACTGGGTCGGCCGCTGGCCGCACTTGGGTGCGAGCGCGGTCCCGGCGGCGAATCTGGTCGCCCTGCTGACCTCGATGCCCGCGCTGGCCAGCAATTTCAGCCTGGCGGTGTCGCGCGGGACCGGCCGGACGGCGGCGATCAGTGGATACGTCCGGCTGACCGCACGCAGCGACCAGGAACTGGTGTCGGTGCGGAAGCAGTTGGAACGTGCCGCACGGGGAGTCAGGGTCGGCCTCGTACGGCTGGATCGTGAACAGCTGCCAGGCGTTCTGGCGACCCTGCCCCTCGGAGGAGCCCGGTGACAGCCAACGGCATGACGTCCGCGACCGCGACCGCGACGCCTGCGACCAGACAGGGGCGGCCGGGATTCGGACTGCTCGGCCCACGCCACGACCGGCACGTACTGCCCGCGGATCAGCTCGGCGCGCTGTCACTGCCGCTCGGTGACGACGGAGTCGTGGCGGGCGTCGACGCCGAGGGACAGCCCGCGGTACTCGGGTTCTTCCGCCCCTCCCAGCTCGATGTCGTCGTCATCGGCAGTGTGTGGACAGCGCAGGTGCTGGCCCTGCGCACGGCCGGCACGGGTGCGCGTGTGGCCGTCGAAACGGCCCGGCCACAGGCCTGGACGGGGCTGGCGCAGGCCGCGGGTGGCGGACAGCAGTGCATGACGGTGCACGACGTCAAACAGGTGGGGCCGCAGGGTCCTTCGGTTTCCAGCCCGGTGCTGGTCGTAAGGGACTGCGGAATGCGGCCACCGCGCAGTCGGCTGGCGGCCGGGCCGTGGCAGTCCGTACTGACACTCCTGCCCTTCCTGGGTCCGACGGCACCGCGGCTGCTCGCCAACGCCGGGCTGGTCGGCATCCAGCGGGTCTCTCCGGAGGAGGCGCAGGTCCTGTCCGAGATTCTGCGGCTGCCCCGGGCAGAGGCGGAGTCCCTGTCGTCCTTGGGCGACAACATGATGCTGTGGTGTACATCTCAACATCAGAAGTTCGTCATGCTGCAGCCGACGGATGTCGAGACGGGACTGCTCGGCACCCCGCGCCGTATGGACTAGGTCCTAAGGGAGGACCGGCTCCGGCGGGCTGACGAGGGCGGATCCGGAGCAGTGGGCGAAGGTCTGCGCGGCTCCCGGAGATCCGGCGGACAGGGCGGGCCTGCCGTGGAACTGCCACCGATGATTAGGCTGTCCCTCAGAGCGGCAGGAGCTGTAGGGGGCAGACAGCCCGAACGGGGCGCGGCAGGTCTGCTGCGGTACACGGGGAGGGGATCAACGGTGAAGCACGCCGGATTCCTCGATCCCGTCCGCCGCGAGCAACCGGCCGACCGTGCGTCCCTGTCGTTCGGATGCGTTTCAGAGATATACCAGGAGGCATTGTGAGCAGCGATCGGGACGAGAACCGCGTGGGCGGGGCCGCCCCTGTCGAGGAGCAAGGCGACGCCGACTACACCGGTGAGTTCACCTTCGACTACACGCCGCCCGCCTGGTACATGCAGAACGCCGGTGGGGACGACAGCGGTGACAGCGGCGACGACCCGGATACGGGCTCCGGTGCCGATGACGCTCCGGCTCCCGCGGCGGTGGAGGAGTCCCGGCCCGAGCCTGAGATCGAGGCCCGGGTGACGCCTCCGGTGGCGCCCGCTCCTCCTGCTCCGCTGCCCTTGAACCCGGTTTCGTCGCCTCCCGCACCGCCGGCTGCGCCGTTCGCGGCGCCGTCACCGGCTCCTGAGGCCGCGAGCGAGCCGTCCTGGTCGGCGACATCGGTGCCGTTCGTTCCGGCGCCCGCACCTGCTCCTGCTCCTGCTCCTGCTCCTGCTCCTGCTCCTGCTGCGGCAGCGGCTCCGGAACCGGCTGCCGCCGAGGCTGCGGCGCCCGCGCCCGCCGCTTCCGCTGTTCCGGCGTTCCCGACGCTCAAGCCGAGCGTCGGCGAGGACCGTCCCGCGGACGCCCCCGTGGCGGTGCCCGAGCGGGACGACGACGAGCTGCCGGGCGCGGTGCGGAGCGAGTCGACGGTGCGGATCGCGCCCGGGTCGCTGCGCGCGCGGCCCGGAGCGGGTACGGCCGAGACCCCGTCGGCGCCCGTGGAGCCGGAGCCGAAGCCGGCACCGGTGGTGGACGCTCCGCCGTCCGAGGGTCCGGTGTGGGTGCCGACGCCGCCGCCGGCCCCGGTCGCGCCGTGGTCGCCGGCTCCTCCGCAGAGCGCGGTCCCGCCGCTGCCGCCGCACTTCCAGGCCGCGGACGCCCCCGCGCCGCCGCTCCCCGACGACCGGGCCACCCCGCCCACGGGTGCGCCCTGGCCGGCTCCCGCGCAGTCCGCGCCGACGCCTCCTGGTGCCGACTACACGTTCGCTCCCCCGGCGCCGTCCGACACCGTCGAGCCCGCCGCTCCGCCGGCCGGCTACGGCTTCCCGCCGGCCCAGCCGGGACCGGGCACGCCGAACCTCCCCGCCCCGCGCGCGGCGGCGCCGCTGCCGCAGGGCGGATACGGCTTCCCGCGGCCCGCCGACGCACCCGTAACCGCGCCCGCGCCGGCGCCCGTCCCGGAGGACCGGCAGGAAGACCGCACTCCCCCGCCGCAGCCGGCGTACGGATTCCCGCAGACGGGAGCGCAGCGACCGCCGCTCGCGCAGGACGGCTACGGGTTCCCGCGACCCGCCGCCGACGCGCCCGCCCCTGCGCCCACACCGGCTCCGGCTCCGGCTCCGCAGGACTCCGCACCGGCGCCCGC
>NZ_JAPVLS010000050.1:0-34308 GCF_027158125.1 Streptomyces sp. H39-C1 | reverse complement strand
GAGCCCCAAGCCGCCGGCGCCGCAGCCTGGTTACGGGTTCCCGCAGAGCGGTCAGCCGCAGCCGGGCACGTACGCGCCGCTGCCGCAGCCCGCTCCGGAGGACCGCGCCGCTCCGCCCACCGGCGCGCCCTGGCCCAACCCGGCGCTGCCCCCGGCCGCCCCCGCCCAGGCCCCGGCGCCGGCGCCCCAGCAGGGTTACGGATTCCCGCAGAGCGGAGCTCCGCAGCCGCCCGTCGCGCCCGGTCCTGAGGCGTCCGCGCCCATGCCGCCGGCCGGCTACGGATTCCCGCCGCCCGCGGCGCCGTTGCCGCCGGAGGCCAACCCCGGTGCGGCGTTGCAGCCGCTGCCGCCGCACGGCGGGTACGGATTCCCGCCGCCGGGACAGCAGCCGCAGGCCCAGCCGCCGGCCCCGCAGCAACAGCAGCCGCCGCAGCCCCAGCAGTACGCGCCGCCGCAGGCCCAACCGCAGGTCCAGCCGCAGCACCCGGCTCCGGCGGAGGACCCGTCGGCCGATCCGCGTACCGGTGGCTGGCCGACGGTGACGCCGGACCAGCGGCAGCGTTCGGTGCAGGGCGCGCCGCTCGGCTACACCGCGGCCGTCGAGCTGTCGTCGGACCGGCTGCTGAAGAACCAGCCGAAGCCGAAGCGGCCCGGTGCCAACGCGACGCCGTCGCGGTTCAAGCTCGGCGGCAAGAAGGAGGAGGCGGAGCGGCAGCGGAAGCTGGAGCTGATCCGTACTCCGGTGCTGTCCTGCTACCGGATCGCGGTGATCAGCCTCAAGGGCGGCGTCGGCAAGACCACGACGACCACCGCTCTGGGCTCGACGCTGGCGACCGAGCGCCAGGACAAGATCCTCGCGATCGACGCCAACCCGGACGCCGGCACGCTCGGCCGCCGGGTCCGCCGGGAGACCGGTGCAACCATCCGTGACCTGGTGCAGGCGATCCCGTACCTCAACAGCTACATGGACATCCGGCGGTTCACCTCGCAGGCGTCCTCCGGGCTGGAGATCATCGCCAACGACGTGGACCCGGCCGTGTCGACCGCGTTCAACGACGAGGACTACCGCCGGGTCCTCGACGTGCTGGGCAAGCAGTACCCGATCATCCTCACCGAATCGGGTACCGGTCTGCTCTACAGCGCGATGCGCGGCGTGCTCGACCTGGCCGACCAGCTGATCATCGTGTCCACACCGTCCGTCGACGGCGCGAGCAGCGCGAGCACCACGCTGGACTGGCTGTCGGCGCACGGCTACGCAGAACTGGTGCAGCGCAGCATCACGGTCATCTCCGGGGTCCGCGAGACCGGAAAGATGATCAAGGTGGACGACATCGTCGCCCACTTCCAGACGCGCTGCCGCGGGGTGATGGTCGTCCCGTTCGACGAGCACCTGGCCGCGGGCGCCGAGGTCGACCTCGACATGATGCGTCCCAAGACCCGGGAGGCGTACTTCAACCTCTCGGCGATGGTCGCCGAGGACTTCATCCGCGCGCAGCAGGCGCAGGGGCTGTGGACCGCCGACGGGAACCCGCCGCCGCACCTGGCACCGCCGGTCCCCGGCCAGCAGCAGGGTCCGCAGCAGGGCCAGCCGCAGTACCAGCAGCAGCCGCCTCCGCCCGGGTTCCACGGCCAGCCGCCCCAGGGTCCGGGCCAGCCGTATCCGCAGGCACCGCAGCCGCCGCAGCAGTACCAGCCGCAGGCGCCGCAGCCGTACCAGCCGCAGCCCCAGCAGGGCTGGCCTCAGCAGCCGCCGCAGCAGCAGGCACCGCCCGAGCAGCCGCCGGGCTACGGCTACCCGCCGCCGCCTCAGCAATAGCTCGGAGCAGTAGCGCGGAGCAGTAACCACAGCACCACTCGGGTGGGTCCCGCCGCACCCGCGGCGGGACCCTCTTCGCGCAGGGGAACGGACCGCGGCGTACATCACCGGGTGTAGTCCCGTTCCATCCCGGGATGCAGCCGGGCGCCCGGGAGTTCCGCCTGTGGGTCATCGTGCGCGCCCTGGTCGGCGGCCTAGCGTTGGGGCATCCCCCGATCGCTGCCGGCCACGAGGACCTTCCGATGATCGAAGCCCACGCACTCACCAAGCGCTACGGCGAGCGCACCGCCGTCGAGGACCTCAGCTTCACCGTGCGGCCGGGCGCCGTCACCGGTTTCCTCGGCCCGAACGGCGCCGGGAAGTCCACCACGATGCGGATGATCCTGGGCCTGGACGCCCCGTCGGCCGGCCGGGTCACGGTGAACGGCCGCCACTACGCCGACCACCGGGCCCCGCTGCACGAGGTCGGCGCGATGCTGGAGGCCCGTGCGATCCACACCGGGCGCTCGGCGTACCACCACCTCCTGGCGCTCGCCGTCACGACGGGCATTCCGCGCGGCCGGGTCGACGAGGTGATCGACCTCGTGGGTCTGCGCGAGGTCGCGAGGAAGCGCGCGGGCGGCTTCTCGCTCGGTATGGGGCAGCGCCTCGGCATCGCGAGCGCGCTGCTCGGCGACCCTGCGACGCTGCTCCTGGACGAGCCGGTGAACGGCCTGGACCCCGAGGGCATCCTGTGGATCCGCAATCTGCTGCGGAGCCTGGCCGCCGAAGGACGTACGGTCCTGGTCTCGTCGCACCTGATGTCCGAGATGGCGCTGACCGCCGAGCACCTGATCGTCATCGGCCGCGGCCGGCTGATCGCCGACACCTCCGTGGCGGAGTTCATCCGCGGCGCGGCGGGCACCTCGGTACGGGTGCGGACCGATGACGCGGAGCAGCTGCGGAGGCTGCTGGCGGGTCCCGAGGTGACCGTGGCGTCGGAGGCGGCGGGGGTGCTGGAGGTAACCGGTCTGACCAGCGACCGGATCGGCAGGATCGCCGCCGACCACGCCATCGCGCTGGCGGAGCTGACCCCGCAACAGGCCTCCCTGGAGCAGGCGTTCATGGAACTCACCCGGGACGCCGTGGAGTACCAGGCGCCTCCCGTCGCAGATCACGAAGGACGTGCGGCATGACCACTCTCCCCGCCCGCCCGGCCGCCGCGAGCGGCCCCGCCGTCCGCGGCCACGTCACCCAGCTCCGGGTGCTGCACTCCGAGTGGATCAAGCTGCGCACCCTGCGGTCCACGCTCGTCACGCTGACCGCCGCCGTGGTCGTGATGATCGGCCTCGGACTGCTCTTCTGCGCGGTCAGCGCGAACCGCTGGCCGCATATGGACCGGGGTGAACAGCTCAGGTTCAGCGCGGCCGGGGTGAGCGTGCGTGGCTTCCTGCTCGCGCAGCTCGCCGTCGCGGTCCTCGGTGTCCTCGTCGTCTCCGGCGAGTACGCGACCGGCATGATCCGCGCGACGCTCTCCGCCGTCCCGCGACGGCTTCCGGTGCTGTGGGCGAAGGCCGCCGTGTACACGGCGGTGACGTTCCTCGCGATGACGACGGCGTCGCTCGTCGCGTTCCTGGCCGGCCAGGCGATCCTGTCGTCGCAGCACATCGGTACGTCCCTCGGCGCGCCCGGCGCCGCCCGCATGGTGTTCGGCGCCGGCCTGTACCTCACCGTCGTCGGCCTGCTGAGCGTGGCGCTCGGCACCCTCATCCGCAGTACGGCGGGCGGCATCGCCACCGTCTTCGGGCTGCTCATGGTGCTGCCGCTGCTGACCGAGGCGCTGCCGACGACCTGGTCCATCAGCGAGTACCTGCCGAGCAATGCGGGACAGGCGCTGCTGGCGGCCCACCGGGAGCCGCATATCTTGGCCCCATGGACCGGCTTCGCAGTCTTCTGTCTCTACACGGTCGTCGCCCTGGCAGCGGCGGCGGCAGCGCTCAAGCGCCGGGACGCGTGAGGCGGTGACGCCCGCCGCGCCCGCGCTCCGGCGGACGGTGCGGTCCTGGCGCGCCCACCTCGGGCGCGCCAGGCTGCTGGTGCGGGCGAAGCTGCCGCCGGTCGCCGTCGACGCGGTGCTCACCGCGGCGCTGCTGTTCGCGACGGCGGGCCTGGCTCACCGTGATCTGTCCCGCTCGACATCCCTCGTGGTCTTCCAGTGGCTGCTGCTGATCCCGCTGGTGTGGCGGCGCCGGGCCCCGCTGGCCGTCTTCGGTGCCATGGCGGCGGTCGCGTTCCTCCAATGGCTGGCGGGAGCCCCGCTGCCCGCCGATGTCGCGCTGCTCATCGCGCTGTACACCGTGGCCGCCCACTCCTCCCGGCTCCGGACGCTGTCGGCCGTCGGCGTGCTCGAACTCGGCGCTCTGCTGGCCTCGTTGACCTGGGCGACGCACGGACGCACCACCCAGTCGTTCATCGCGCTGTCGGCGATGGTGATCGCCGCCGCCGTGACCGGGGTCAACGTGCGCACCCGGCGCGCCTACCTCGCCGCGCTGGAGGACCGGGCCGGACGGCTGGAGCGGGAGCGCGACCAGCAGGCGCAGCTCGCGGTGGCCGGTGAACGAGCCAGGATCGCCCGCGAGATGCACGACATCGTCACGCACAACCTGTCGGTGATGGTCGCGCTCGCCGACGGCGCGGTCTTCGCGCAGGAGCGGCACCCGGAGAAGGCGGCCGCCGCGATGCGGCAGGTGTCCGGGACCGGCCGGCAGGCCATCACCGACATGCGCCGGTTCCTCGGGGTGCTGCGCGCCGACGAACCCGACGCGCTGCGCCATCCCATGCCCGGCATCGCCCAGTTGGAGCCGCTCGCCGAACAGGTGCGCGCCGCCGGACTGCCGACCCGTCTGAGCGTCAGCGGAAACCCGGCCGCGGCCACCGCGGCGGCCCAACTCACCGTCTACCGACTGGTACAGGAAGCCTTGACCAACACCCTCAAGCACGCCCCGGCCGGCACCCGTGCCGAGGTCCGGGTGCGCTGCTCCCCCGATTCCGTCCGGGTGGACATCACCGACGACGGCCCCGCCGCGCCCGCGACCGCGGATCCGTCCCCTACCGCGTCCGGGCACGGGATTCCCGGGATGCGCGAACGGGCCGCCGCGTACGGCGGGCAGCTCGACGCGGGCCCGCAGCCGGACGGCGGCTGGCGGGTCTCGGCCGTGCTCACCCTGAATCCTCCCCAGGACGGGGACGGTGCGCTGTGACGATCCGGGTGCTTCTCGTCGACGACGAACCGCTGCTGCGGATGGCCTTCACGATGGTCCTCGACGCCCAGCCCGACATGGAGCCGGTCGGCGAGGCCGCCGACGGCGCCGAGGCCGTCCGCCTCACCCTCGCGCTGCGGCCCGATGTGGTGCTGATGGACGTCCGGATGCCCGGCACGGACGGGATCGAGGCCACCGGCCGGATCGTCGATTCCTGCCCGGAGACCCGGGTGCTCATCCTGACCACGTTCGACCTGGACGAATACGCCTTCGCGGGGCTGCGGGCGGGCGCCTCCGGCTTCCTGCTCAAGAACGCGCTCCCCGAGGAGCTGCTCGCCGCGATCCGCTCGGTCGCCGCGGGCGACGCCGTCGTCGCGCCACGGATCACCCGCCGCCTGCTGGAGAACTTCGCCCACCAGCTCCCGGCCGGAACCGGTGCGGCGGACGGTGACGAGCGCCTGGGCCGGCTCACCGCCCGGGAGCGCGAGGTCCTCGTCGAGGTCGGCCGCGGGCTGTCCAACACGGAGATCGCCGCGGGTCTGCACCTCGCCGAGGCGACGGTGAAGACCCATCTGAGCCGGATCCTGGTCAAGCTCGGGCTGCGCGACCGCGTACAGGCGGTCGTCTTCGCGTACGAGACCCGGCTGATCAGACCGTCCTAGGCCGACGGCGCTACTCGGGTGTCGGCGCCGCGTCGATCAGTTCGCGGGACTGCTTCACGTCCTCCGCCATCCGCACCAGCAGCGCGTCGATCGAGTCGAACTTCTCCATCCCCCGCAGATACGCGAGGAAGTCGACGGCCACGTGCAGCCCGTACAGATCCAGCCCGACGCGGTCGATCGCGTACGCCTCGACCGTGCGTGCCGTGCCGTCGAAGGTCGGGTTCGTGCCGACCGAGATGGCGGCGGGCATCGGCTCGCCGTCGACGTGCAGCCAGCCGGCGTACACGCCGTCCGCGGGGATCGCCGTGTGCGGCAGCGTCTCCACGTTCGCCGTCGGGAAGCCCAGCTCGCGGCCGCGCTGCGCGCCCCGGACGACGACGCCCTCGACGCGGTGCGGACGGCCCAGGATCTCCATCGCGCCCGCCACGTCGCCCTCGGCGACCAGCCGGCGCGTCATCGTCGAAGAGAACGGCTCGCCGCCGCCCGCGGAGCCGCGCACGTACAGATCCACGACGTCGACCTCGTAGTCGTACTTCAGGCCCATCGCGGAGAGGAACTCGACGTCACCGGCGGCCTTGTGCCCGAACCGGAAGTTCGGGCCTTCGACGACGAGCTTCGCGCGCAGCGCGTCGACGAGCACCGTCCGCACGAAATCGCCGGGCGACAGCTTCGAGAACTCCGCGGTGAAGGGAAGGATGAGCAGCGCGTCGACGCCCAGTCCCGCCATCAGCTCGGCACGGCGGTGGTGCGCGGACAGCAGCGGCGGGTGGCTGCCCGGCCGGACGACCTCGCTCGGGTGCGGATCGAACGTGACGACCACCGACCGGACACCCAGCTCACGGGCGCGGTCGACAGCGCGCCCGATGATCAGCTGATGCCCCCTGTGCACGCCGTCGTAGGAGCCGATGGTGACGACGCTGCGTCCCCAGTCCCCGGGAACGTCCTCCAAGCCCCGCCAGCGCTGCACCTTGACGCTCCGCTTCATCGTCGTACCGAATAGCTGTGTATGCCTGTACGGGTCCAAGCCTGCCATGTCCCCGTGCCGGGCTCGGCCACCGGCCCCGCCGCCGCGCCCGCGGCACGGGCCGCGACCTGCCCCTACGGGGTGGACGGTACGGCGAGTTGTTCGCACAGCCGGCGGGCGCTGGGGCCGATGACGGCGTCCCAGGCGCCGTCGGAGTCCAGCCAGCCGCGGACCAGCCGGGCGAAGCACGGGGAGGCGGCGGCGAGCTGGACGAGCCGCCGGTCGAAGTGCGCGGCGCCTTCGGGGGTGCGCCCGAGCAGCAGGCCGAGACGGTGCACGAGATCGCGGGTGAGCAGCGGCGGGCGGCGGGCGCAGCCGTCCGCTGCGGCGCCGAGCAGCGCGTCCAGGACGTCGGCGTCCCGTTCGCGTTCCAGGGCCACGTCGAGCAGTTCCTGGCGCATCGGCCGGGAGATGTGGCTGCCGGGCGCGGCGAGCACCGGGGCGACCGCGCGCCGCACCTCCGGCGGGTGTTCCCGCAGCAACTCCACGACCAGCGGAAACACCACCGCGCGGGCGGAGGCGCCCTGCTCGAGCCGCCGGTCGAGGAACTCCGCCGCATGGACGGCGCCCTCCGGCCGGTGCCGCAGATGGTCCCGTACGAGGCCGGCCGCGCGGCGGGCCAGCGCGGGAGTGGTCACCGCCGCCAGCTCGCGCAGCACCTCGCCGGCGCCGGCGCCCGGCTCCCGCAGCCGGGCCTGGAACGCGGCGAGCACCGGTTCCGGATGCGAGGCGAGCGCGGCGGCGAGGGCGCCGGCCGGCAGCTGTGGATCGCCCGCGGCGAAGTGGGTGAGCGCGGCCGGCAGGTGCCGGGAGCGGGTCGCGGGGTCGCGGACGAGGCGGATCGTCGAACGCGGGTCGGTCCATGAGGCGGTCCATCAGGGCGGGAGCCGGGGCGGCTGCCGCGTCCGGCTCCCCCTCCGACGCTCCCTCCGGCTCCCCGACCACAGGTGGCCAGGGCGGTGTCCGGGGTGGCGTCTGCGGCTTTGGCGGGGCGGCGAGGCGGCTCGGTTCCGCGGCCTGCTGGTCGAGGGCGTGGATCAGCGTTTCGAGATGCCGGGCGAGCGCGGTGGGGCCGGACTGGCGGGCGGTGAGCAGCAGGGACTGGATGACGGGGCCGATGCGGTGGCGGGGCACCGGAAGCGAGTGCGGAGCGGCGGCGGGGCCGACCGGAGGGGCCGGCGGCACGGTGTGCCCGGGGGCGTGACCGGCGCGGGCCCCGGGGCGCGACGGCAGCCGGACCGGGGCCTCCGCGGCGCCCGCCGGGGCGGCGAACCACCGGTGGACGAGGGCGAACAGGGCCTCGTCGAGGTCAAGGTGCAGCCCTTGCAGCCAGTCGGCGAACTCCTCGTGCGCGAAGCGGTATCCCGCTCCGGCCGGGACGACGAGGCCTTCGGTGAGGACGGCCGAGGCCCAGCCCGTACGCCAGGGGAAGAGGTCCTCGAAGGACTCCCGGTCCAGCTCGCCCTGGCCGGGCCCCAGACAGCGCCGCGCCGCCTCGTGCACCTGCCCGGCGACCCGGGCGGCCAGCCGCCGGACGGCGGTCCCCCGGGCGGGGCTCTCGGCGCCCGCCGTCAGCCGGACGGCGATCCGCAGGCACACCAGGTCCAGATAGGCCGAGAAGATCTCCGCACGGCCGGGCACGGCGTCCTCAGCGGCGGGCGTTCCCACCGGGTCGGGCACCGCCGGTTCCGGGAGGGCCGCGCGGATCTCGGCGAACAGCCGCAGGGCCAGCGGATGGGCGGCGTCGGTCGCGGCCAGCGCCCCGGGCGGGATGCCGTACCGGGCCCTGGCGCGGACGGCCTGCCGCTCCGGGAGGTCGCCGAGCCGGACGCAGAACGGCAGCGCGCGGGCCGGGGCGCCGGGCGGTACGGCCGGCGCCTCCTCGGGCACATGGAGCATCCCGGCGGGGAACAGGGCGCCCGCCTGCTCCCAGTACTCGGGGCGGCACGCCACGACCAGCCGGACGCCGCCCGCCCGCAGCCAACTCGCCGTACCGGCCGTCCAGTCGGGCAGCGCGTGCGCCAGAACGGGCGGCATCTCCTCCGGACCGTCGAGCAGCACGAGCAGCGGGCGGCCCGCCGACCGGGCCAGGTCCGCGACCGCGTCCGGGGACGCGACGGGCGCCTCGCCCCTGCTGTCGCCGGCCGCCGCCGAGACGATCCGCGCGGCGGTGCGCAGCGAGCGTTCCACCGCGTCCTTCAACCCGCCGTCGCCCGGCCGCAGTTCGGCGCCGCGCAGCCATACCGTCGGGGCGGGCTCCGCGCCCCGGGCGCGGCGTGCGGCGAGCGCCGCCAGTTCGGTGGTGCGCCCGCAGCCGGGGTCGCCGACCAGACCCAGGACGAGCGGTCCGCGGTCCCCTCCCCCGCTGAGGAAGTCGCGCAGCTCGTCCTCGGTCCCCGGCCTGGCGACCGGCTCACGCCATTCGCGCGGTACGGCCGCGGAACCGACCGAGGTGGCCGTCAACTGCAGCGCGCCGGCGAGGTTGAGGTGCGGCCCGTAGGCGGGCACGGTGGCGGCGTTGCGGGCGAGCAGTTCCGCCAGCGGCCCCGACCCGGCCCGCAGCGGGACGGCGAAGCCGCCGGCCCGGTGCCCGGCGTGCAGTGCGGTGGCGATGACGGCCAGCACCGCTCCGGTCTCCGCGTCGATCACGGGGCTGCCGGACGCCTGCGGGTGGACCCGCAGCACCTCCGGGCTGTCGAGGGCGAGTTCGTAGACCTCGTCCAGGAGATGGAATCGGTCGGTCGCGGTGTACGTCACGGACGCGGTGCCGACGACGACGGCGTCCGTCCAGCCGCGGGCCCGCAGCCGCACCCGGCGTTCGGAGTGCGCGGGCCCGGAGACGGCGACCGGCAGCGGCCGCAGACTGATGCCTTCGGTCGCGACGAGCGCGAGTCCCAGTTCCGGCAGCGGCGTGATCGCGTCCGCACCGACGAGGCAGACCTGGTCGCCGGGGGCGTGCAGCACCAGCCGGGCCAGTCCGTCGACGGCTTCGTGACTCGTCAGGAGAGTGCCGCCGAGATCGGCGAGGAATCCGGTACCGCGCGGCCGCCCGGCCAGATCGCACACCCGCACCAAGGCATCGTCACCGTCGCAGGGCCGCACCGCCATCCGCGCACCTCCCCGCTGGTCAACCGCCTTCCACGGTATGCCCACGGTGATCGCCCGCTATTGATCGCGCACCCAACGCGCCCCCGTACACCCCGAAGTTCACTCCGAGCGCCCACCCGTTGGGGTGAATTCCGGGTGTGAGGAGGATAGGTATACGAGCAGGAGGGGGATCGTGGAGCGGGCGTCCGCGCGGGGACACGGACGCCCGCTCCACGATGGGGGCCTGACCGTGCCCTAGGGGAGCGCGACGACTGCGGATACCGAGGATCCGGACCCGCTCGATGGCCGGTCCGGATCCCGTCAGGTCACGCACGCGCGTCACGCACTCGCGTCAGACGAGGACCGCGAGGATCTTCGTCTGGCCGTCGCGGTCCTCGACGAGGGCCAGGAAGCGGCCGTCGGGGTCGAAGGCCGCGTGAGTGCCGGGGCCCATGCCGTCGGTCTTGAGGCGGACGCCGTTGACGAGCAGGCGGGCCTGGTCGGCGTCCACGTCCCAGCGGGGGAACGCCGCGGCGGCGGCCTCGCCGATCGGCATGACCTGGAAGGCTTCCGCCCCGTCGGCCTGGTACGTCGCTTCGAGCTCGTCCACGGTGCGGGCGCTGCTCAGGTCGTACGGGCCCACCCGGGTGCGCCGCAGCGCGGTCAGATGGCCGCCGGTGCCCAGGTCCGCGCCGAGATCGCGGGCCAGGGCCCGGATGTAGGTGCCGGAGGTGCACTCGACGGTGACGTCCAGGTCCAGGACGGCCGTGCCGTCCTCCGCCGTCGCGGTGCGGTCCTCGTGCAGCACGAAGGAGGAGATGGTCACCGGGCGGGAGGCCAGCTCGAACTCCTCGCCCTCCCGGACCCTGGTGTACGACCGGACGCCGTTGACCTTGATGGCGCTGACCTTGGACGGCACCTGCATGATGTCGCCGCTGAGCTTGGCGATTCCGTCCTGGACGGCCGTCAGCTCGACACCGGCCGCGCCGGCGCTCTCCGTGACCTCGCCCTCGGCGTCGTCCGTCACGGTGGTCTGGCCGAGCCGGATCGTCGCGACGTACTCCTTGCGCGTGAGCGCGAGGTGGCCGAGGAGCCGGGTGGCCTTCTCGACGCCGATGACGAGCACTCCGGTCGCCATCGGGTCGAGGGTGCCCGCGTGCCCGACGCGCCGGGTGCCCGCGAAACGGCGGATGCGGGCGACCACGGCGTGCGAGGTGAGCCCGGCCGGCTTGTCGACGATCACTAGGCCGTCCGGGCCCTGGCCTTTGCGCTTCATGCGGTCGCGGAGCCCTTGTCGTCGTCCTTCGCGGTCTTCGCCGCGTCGGCGTCGGCGTCCGTGTCGTCGTCCTCGTCATCGAGGTCGAGGTCGTCCTCGTCCTCCACCGGCTTGCGGTACGGGTCCGCGTCGCCCGCGTACGAGGCGTCGGTGGCGGCCTTGCGCACCTGCTCGTCCGAGGCACGGGCCCTGGCCAGCAGATCGTCGATGGTCTTCGCGTTCTCCGGGAGGGCGTCCGCGACGAACGTCAGCGTCGGGGTGAAGCGCACCCCGAGCTGCCGACCGACCTCGGAGCGCAGGATGCCCTTGGCGCTCTCCAGTGCGGCGGCGGACGCCGCACGGTCCTCGTCGTCGCCGTAGACCGTGTAGAACACCGTCGCGTCCTGCAGGTCACCCGTGACCCGGGTGTCCGTGATCGTCACGTAGCCGAGCCGCGGGTCCTTGATCCGCCGCTGCAGCGTTTCCGCGACCACGACCCGGATGCGGTCGGCCAGCTTGCGCGCCCGCGAGGTGTCGGTCACTTGTCCGTCTCCTTCTTCGTTACTGCTCTGGTCTTCCAGGCGCCGGCCGACCGCCGATCGGTCAGTCGTCGTCGCCGTGGATCCGCTGCCGTGCCGACAGCAGTTCCACCTCGGGCCGGGCGATCATCCATCGCTCGCACCGGTCGAGTACGTCCTTGATGTGTCCGAGATCCCCGGACACGACCGCGATGCCTATCTCGGCCCTGCGGTGAAGGTCCTGCTCGCCCGTCTCCGCCACACTGACCGCGAACTTGCGGTGCAGCTCGGCGATGATCGGGCGGACGACGGACCTCTTCTCCTTGAGCGAATGTACGTCGCCGAGGAGGAGGTCGAAGGACAGCGTTCCTGCATACATGGGCGACAGGGCTAGCCGCCCTGGGAGGCCTCGTCGTTACGCCCCTGGTGACAGGCGCGATCCATGATGTGAACGGTACACGCAACGGCCGGGGCCGATCGACGGAATATCTCCGCCGACCGGCCCCGGTGAAATGCACTGCCCGTGCGCAGCACGGCCCACCAGGGGTGGTGGCCGGGCGGCGGGTGGGCGATCAGCCGCGCGGCTTCTCGCGCATCTCGTACGTCGCGATGACGTCGTCGACCTTGATGTCGTTGTAGCTGCCGAGGTTGATACCGCCCTCGTAGCCTTCCCGGATCTCGGTGACGTCGTCCTTGAACCGGCGCAGACCCTCGATGTTGAGGTTCTCCGCGATGACCTTGCCGTCGCGGAGGAGTCGCGCCTTGGTGTTGCGCTTGACCTCGCCCGAGCGGATGAGGACACCGGCGATGTTGCCCAGCTTGGAGGAGCGGAAGACGTCGCGGATCTCGGCGGTGCCGAGCTCGACCTCTTCGTACTCCGGCTTGAGCATGCCCTTCAGGGCCGCCTCGATCTCATCGATGACCTGGTAGATCACCGAGTAGTACCGGACGTCGACACCCTCGCGCTCGGCCAGCTGCGTGGCGCGGCCTTCGGCGCGCACGTTGAAGCCGATGACGATGGCGTCGGAACCCGATGCCAGGTTGATGTCCGACTCGGTGACCGCACCCACACCGCGGTGCAGGATGCGCAGGTCGACCTCGGCACCGACGTCCAGCTGCATGAGCGAGGACTCGAGCGCTTCGACCGAACCGGACGCGTCGCCCTTGATGATGAGGTTGAGCTGCTGCACCAGACCGGCCTGCAGGGCCTCGTCCAGGTTCTCCAGGGAGAACCGGACACCCTTGCGGGCGAACGCCGCGTTCCGCTCACGAGCGGCACGCTTCTCGGCGATCTGACGGGCCGTGCGGTCGTCGTCGACAACGAGGAAGTTGTCGCCGGCGCCGGGCACGTTGGTGAGACCGAGCACCATGACCGGAGTCGAGGGGCCCGCTTCTTCCAGCGTGTTGCCACGGTCGTCGAGCATCGCGCGGACCCGGCCGTACGCGTCGCCGACCACCATGGTGTCGCCGATGCGCAGGGTGCCGCGCTGTACGAGCACGGTCGCCACGGCGCCACGGCCACGGTCGAGGTGAGCCTCGATCGCGATGCCCTGTGCGTCCTGCTCCGGGTTGGCCCGCAGGTCGAGCGAGGCGTCCGCGGTGAGGACCACGGCCTCCAGCAGGCTGTCGATGTGCAGACCCTGCTTGGCGGAGATGTCGACGAACATGGTGTCGCCGCCGTACTCCTCGGCCACGAGGCCGAACTCGGTCAGCTGACCGCGCACCTTGACGGGGTCGGCGCCCTCGACGTCGATCTTGTTGACCGCGACCACGATCGGCACGCCGGCCGCCTTGGCGTGGTTCAACGCTTCGATCGTCTGCGGCATGACACCGTCGTTGGCCGCCACCACGAGGATCGCGATGTCGGTCGACTTGGCACCACGGGCACGCATGGCGGTGAACGCCTCGTGACCGGGGGTGTCGATGAAGGTGATCTTGCGCTCTTCACCGTTCACCTCGGCCGCGACCTGGTAGGCACCGATGTGCTGGGTGATGCCACCGGCCTCGCCCGCGATCACGTTGGTCTTGCGGATCGCGTCGAGGAGGCGGGTCTTACCGTGGTCGACGTGACCCATGACGGTCACGACCGGCGGACGGGAGACGAGCTCTTCCTCGCCGCCCTCGTCCTCGCCGAACTCGATGTCGAAGGACTCGAGCAGCTCGCGGTCCTCCTCCTCCGGGCTGACGATCTCCAGGACGTAGTTCATCTCGTCGGCGAGCAGCTGCAGCGTCGCGTCGGGAACCGACTGCGTCGCCGTGACCATTTCGCCGAGGTTCAACATCACCTGGACGAGCGACGCCGGGTTGGCGTTGATCTTCTCGGCGAAGTCGGTGAGAGAGGAGCCGCGACGCAGTCGTACGGCAGCACCGTTACCGCGGGGCAGCAGCACGCCGCCCACGGACGGAGCCTGCATGCTCTCGTACTCCTGGCGACGCTGGCGCTTCGACTTGCGGCCACGGGCCGGACGGCCGTTCGGGCCACGGCCGAAGGCACCCTGCGTGCCACCACGGGCGTTGGGGCCGCCGGGACGGCCGCCGAAGCCGCCGGGACGGGGACCGAAGCCACCGCCACCGCCGGGAGCACCACCGGGACGCGGGCCGCCGAAGCCGCCGGGACGCGCACCGGGACCGGCCGGACGGCCGGCGAAACCGCCGCCGCCACCACCGGGACGAGCACCGGGACCACCGCTGCCACCACCGGGACGAGCACCGGGACCGCCACCGGGACGGGCGCCGGGTCCGCCGGAGCGGCCGCCGGGACCACCGGACGGGGCGGGACGCTGCGGCATCATGCCCGGGTTCGGGCGCGGGCCGGAGCTCTGCGGGCGGGGCATCCCACCGGGAGCCGGACGACCGGCACCGCCGGGACCGCCCGCACCACCGGGACGCGGGGCGCCGCCGGGACGCGGAGCGCCACCGGGACCACCCGTGCCGGCCGGACGAGCGGGACGCTCGCCGCCGGGAGCACCCTGGCCGCCACCGCCGGGACGCGGGGCGCCACCGGGGCGCTGCATCCCGGTGGAGCCACCGGAGGTGAAGGGGTTGTTGCCCGGACGGGGACCCGCCGGACGGGCGCCACCGGGACGCGGGGCGCCACCGGGCGCACCCTGGCCGGCCGGACGGGCCGGACGGTCGCCACGCGGCGCGGCGTCACGCTGACCGCCGTCACGGCGCTCTTCGCGCTGTGCCGGGGCCGGACGTGCCGGACGGGGGCCGGGAGTGGCACCCGCGGGACGCGGCGCGGAGGACGGAGCCGCCGGGGCGGAGGCCGCCGGCGCCTGCGGGGCCTGCTGCGCCTGCTGGGTCGGAGCCGGGGCGGAGAACTCCGCGACCGGGACCGGAGCCGCCGGAGCGGGCTTGACCGGGGCCGGCTTCGGACCCGGACGGGGGCCGGCCGGCGTGGAGCCGGTGCCCGTGGCGGCCGGAGCCGCCGGAGTTACGGGGGCGTCCGCGGCCGGCTTGGGAGCCGGCGCAGCGGGACGGGCCGGCGCACCCGGAGTGGGGGCGCCAGGCTTGGCAGACGTCGCCTTGCGGGGCGCGCCGGGCTTGGCAGCGGGCTTCGCGGCGTTTCCGCCACCGGGCCCCTGCAAAGCGTCAGTCAACTTGCGAACAACCGGCGCCTCGATCGTCGAGGACGCCGAACGTACGAATTCACCAAGTTCTTGGAGCTTGGCCATGACGACCTTGCTCTCAACTCCGAACTCCTTGGCGAGTTCGTATACCCGGACCTTAGCCACTTCGCTCCTTTTAGGTCCGGGGTGATCGTCCGCCGGACCGTCGCTACTTCATGCTCGTACTCATCGCGTACTCATCGAGTGGTGCTCATCGCAATCTCGACCTACTTCCGACTCGCGAGGTACCTGACCGCACGGATACCCGTGCCGTTCACTTACGGTGCCGCCACTTCGACGGGCTTGGTGTTCTGCTCGACGTACCGGCGGAGTTCCGCGGTGTCGAACGTCTCCTTGGACCTGAAGGCCCTGGAGAAGGCCCGGCGGCGAACCGCAAGGTCGAAACAGACCAGGTCAGGGTGCAAGTGAGCACCCCGACCGGGCAGCGTACCGCGAGGATCGGGGACGCACGCGTCACCGCTCACCGCCACACGCAGCAGATCGTTCTTGGCCACCCGTTCCCGGCAACCCACACAGGTTCGCTCAGGGCACGCAAGGGAACGCGTCCGGCCAGACACTGCTCAGTCTACCTCCCCGCGCCGACCTCACCCCTTCGGGTTATTCGACGCACGGTTGTTCGGTCAGTCGTGGGTTGACATTCAGGCGCGTGAAGTGTCCGATTCGCCGGACTCCTCGGCGCCCTCCGGCTCGATGTCCGGACGGATGTCGATCCGCCAGCCGGTCAGCCGGGCGGCGAGGCGGGCGTTCTGCCCTTCCTTGCCGATGGCGAGCGACAGCTGGTAGTCCGGCACGGTCACCCGGGCGGAGCGGGCCGACAGGTCCACGACCTCGACGCGGGACACCCGGGCCGGCGACAGGGCGTTCGCCACCATGTCGGCCGGGTCGTCCGACCAGTCCACGATGTCGATCTTCTCGCCCTGCAGCTCGGCCATGACCGCCCGCACGCGGGAGCCCATCGGGCCGATGCAGGCGCCCTTGGCGTTCAGCCCGGAGCGGGTGGAGCGCACCGCCATCTTCGTCCGGTGGCCGGCCTCGCGGGCGATCGCCTCGATGACGACCGAACCGTCCGCGATCTCCGGGACCTCCATCTTGAACAGGGCGCGCACCAGGTTGGGGTGCGAGCGCGACAGCGTCACCGACGGTCCGCGCACGCCCTTGGCGACGCGGACGACGTAGGAGCGCAGCCGCACACCGTGCTTGTAGTCCTCGCCCGGCACCTGCTCCTGCACCGGCAGGATGGCTTCCATCTTGCCGATGTCGACCAGCACGTTCTTGGCGTCCATGCCCTGCTGGACGACACCGGAGACGATGTCGCCCTCACGGCCGGCGTACTCGCCGAACGTGATGTCGTCCTCCGCGTCCCGCAGCCGCTGCAGGATGACCTGCTTCGCCGTGGAGGCGGCGATCCGGCCGAACCCGGAAGGGGTGTCGTCGAACTCGCGGGGCTCGGCGCCCTCGGCGACCTCGGACGGGTCCTCCTTCGCCCACACCGTCACATGTCCCGACGACTTGTCGAGCTCCACCCGGGCCCGGCGGTGGCTGCCCGGCTCCCGGTGGTAGGCGATGAGGAGCGCGGACTCGATCGCCCCGACCAGCAGGTCGAACGAAATCTGCCTCTCCTGCACCAAACCCCGTAGGGCCTTCATGTCGATGTCCACGGCTACGCCTCCTCAATGCTCTCGTCGCTGTCGGTGTCGGCGTCGGCCGTATCCGCTGCGTCGACGTCGTCGTCCTTGTTCTTGCGGTTGAACTCGATCTCCACCCGGGCCTTCGCGATCTCCGCGAACTCCACCCGGCGCGGCTTGGGCTTGCGCCCCTTGATGCCGGGGACCTCCAGATCGAGGCCCGCCTCGTCCAGCGCCATGATCCGCGCGGTCAGCTCTTCGTGGTTGTTGAGCGTCAGCTTGACCAGCCGGCCCTCGTTGCGGCGGAAGTGCCGGGGCGTGGTCAGCGGCCGGTCGGTACCCGGGGAGCTGACCTCCAGGACGTACTCGCCCTGGCCCATCGCGTCCGTGTCGTCGAGCACCTGGGCGATGTCCCGGCTCAGCTCGGCGACCGCGTCGAGCTGCACGCCGTCATCGGAATCCACCACGACCATCAGCTGCCGGCGGCTGCCCGCCGCGGTCACTGTGACCTCTTCCAGATCCAGACCCGTCTTGGCGACGAGCGGCTCCAGCAATCCGCGCAGCCTCTCGCTCTGGGTGGTGCTCATCCGGGTGACTCCTCGGCCGCGTGTGCTGTTGTATGGAAGGTCGCGTGTCGCCCCAAAGCCTATCGGTTCCGACACCGGATCGACGATTCGGCGTGGCTCGCCCCCCAGCGCTGCCCTGCGGCGGAGCCGGCCGGCCACCGTCGCCCGGGCCGCGCCCGGCCGCCGCCCGGTACGCTCTGGTCGGTGATCACGGGAGGGGGCGCGGTGACAGGCAGAGGGACGCCGGGCAGACGGACGGTACTGGCCTCGGCCGCCGGTGTGCCGCTGGTGGCCGGCGCGGGCGGGCTGGCGGCGCTGGCCGGACTCGCCACGGGCTGTTCCGGCGGGACCCCGGCCGCGGCGGACACCCTGAAGGACACTCCCCCGGCCGTGCCGGGTGCCGCGCTGCGGGCGCGGGCGGCCGCGGACAGCACCGCACTCCTCGCGCACTACGACGGTCTCCTCGCGGCCCGGCCGGACCTCACCGCGCGGCTGGCGCCGCTGCGGGCCGAAGTCGCCCGGCACGCCCAGGCGTTCGGCGCCACGGTGCCGAAGCCGGCCCCCGCCGGAACGCCGGGTGCCACCGGCACCACCGCCGCCACCGCTCCCCCCACGCTCGGGGCGCTCGCCGCCGCCGAACGCCGGCTCGCGGACGCCCGCGCTACCGCGCTGCTCGACGCACCGCCCGAGCTCGCCCGGCTGCTCGCCTCAGTGGCCGCCGCCGGGGCGGCGCACGTCGTCCTGCTGACGGGGAAGGGCTGACGAGATGACACAGCGGACCCTGGACGCGGTCCAGGCGGCGCTCGCCGCGGAACACGCCGCGGTTTACGCCTATGGGGTGATAGGTGCGCGGGTCGCGAAGCCGCGCGCCTCCGACGCCCGCGCTGCCTACGACTCGCACCGCGCCCGCCGCGACGCGCTGAGTCGCACCGTGCGGGACCTCGGCGCGGAACCGGTGCCGGCGGACGCCGGGTACGCACTGCCGTTCCCGGTCACCGACAGCGCGGCGGCCGTACGGCTGGCCGCCGTGATCGAGGACCGGGTCGCCGGTGTGTACGGGGATGTGGTGCGCGCGGCCACCGGGGAGCCGCGCCGGGACGCGGCCGGAGCGCTGCGTGAGGCGGCGGTGCGTGCCGTGCGGTGGCGCGGCGGCAGCGTAGCCTTCCCCGGGCTGGCCGAGCGGAGCGCACCGTGAGAGCCGCACCGCAAGGAGCCGTGTCAGGGCTGTAGGACACGGCAGAACGGGAAGGCATCCCCCCGCGGGGACGCCCGCCCGCGAAAGATCCACGGAGGGACAGCACAACCATGGCTTCAGCACCGCAGCCCGGCGGCCCCGGCACCATTCCGCTGGACCCGCCCGACCGGCTGGTCCGCACGATCGGGGCCTGGGAGGGCGACGCCGGCCGGGAGTGGCTCGCGGCGCTGCCGGGCCGGGTGGCCGGAACGCTGGAGCGGTGGGAACTGCGGCCGGAGCGGGTGTTCACCCCCGGCGGCCAGATCAGCATGATCGTGCTCGTCCGGACGGCGGACGGCACCCCCGCCGTGCTCAAGCTGGGCATGGTCACCCCCGAGACCGAGCACGAGCACGCCGCGCTCGCCCACTGGGACGGCCGCGGCGCGGTCCGGCTGCTGCGCGCGGAGCCCACCCTGGGCGCGATGCTGCTGGAGCGGCTGCAGGGCGAGGTGTCCCTGCGCTCCCTCCCGGAGCCCAAGGCGATGCTCGAGGCGACGGCCACCTTGCAGCGGCTGTGGGTGGCGCCGGCCGAGGGCCATCCGTTCACCTCGGTCGCCGACTGCACCGCCGGTCTCGCCGACCACCTGCGGGAGCGCCGTGAGCAGCCCTGGGCGGCGGAGGTGCGCCCGCTCATCGACGAGGCGCTGGCGCTGCGCGAGCAGCTGCTGGCCGGTCCGGCCGAGGACGTGCTGCTGCACGGCGACTACCACCACGGCAACGTCCTGGCCGCCGAGCGCAGCCCGTGGCTGGCCATCGACCCCAAGCCGCTGGTCGGCGAGCGGGCGTACGACCTCGCCTGGCTGGTCCGGGACCGGGTCGAGACGCTGGCCGCGTCCCCTGGCCCGCAGGCGGCGGCCCGCCGCCGGGTCGCCAAGCTCGGCGCCGCGCTCGACGTGGACCCGGAGCGGCTGCGCGGCTGGAGCCACTTCCGGGCCGTCGAGGCGGGCGTCTGGGCGCTGTCGGTCGGCGACAGCCAGGCCGGCGAACTCCTGCTGGAGTTCGCCAGCTGGCTCTAGTCCGTGTCGTCGGTCAGCCGGTCAGCCGGGCGAGCGCCTCGTCGACCGTCAGCTCGACCCGCTCGCCCGACCGGCGGTCCTTCAGTTCCACGACGCCCTCGGCCGCGCGGCGGCCGACGACGAGGATCTGCGGGACGCCGATGAGTTCCGCGTCGGTGAACTTCACGCCCGGCGAGACCCCGGCGCGGTCGTCGAGCAGCACCCGGACACCTGCGGCGTGCAGCTTCTCCGCGACCTCCAGCGCCAGCTCGGTCTGCAGGGCCTTGCCGGCCGCGACGAGGTGCACATCGGCGGGGGCGACCTCGCGCGGCCAGCACAGGCCCTGGCCGTCGGCGGTCTGCTCGGCGAGGGCGGCGACCGCACGGGAGACGCCGATCCCGTAGGAGCCCATGGTCACCCGCACCGGCTTGCCCTGCTGGCCGAGTACGTCGAGCTGGAAGGCGTCGGCGTACTTGCGGCCGAGCTGGAAGATGTGACCGATCTCGATCGCACGGTCCAGCCGCAGTCCGGCGCCGCAGCGCGGGCAGGGGTCGCCGGGCCGCACGGTGACGACGTCGAGGTAGCGGTCCACCTCGAAGTCCCGGCCGCAGACGACGTTGCGGGCGTGCTTGCCGCTCGTGTTGGCGCCCGTGATCCAGGCGGTGCCGGGGGCGATGCGCGGATCGGCGATGTAGTCGATGCCCAGGCCCTGCGGTCCCACATAGCCGCGGACGAGCTCCGGGCGGCCCTCGAAGTCCTCGGCGGTGACCAGCTCGACGACGGCCGGGGCGAGGTGCTCGCCGAGCTTGCCGAGGTCGACCTCGCGGTCACCGGGGACGCCGACGGCGGTGATCTTGCCGTCGACCTTCACCAACAGGTTCTTCAGCGTCGCGGACGCCGGGACGCCCAGGTGCGCGGCGAGGGTCTCGATGGTCGGGGTGTCGGGGGTGTCGAGTTCCTCGACGGGGCCGTGCTCCACGCCCTCGACGGGCGGCACGACCGTGGTGACGGCCTCGGTGTTCGCCGCGTACTCGCAGGCCGGACAGTCCACGAAGGTGTCCTCGCCGGCCGCGGCCGGAGCGAGGAACTCCTCGGACGCCGAGCCGCCCATCGCGCCGGAGACCGCGGAGACGATGCGGTAGTCGAAGCCGAGCCGCGTGAAGATCCGGATGTACGCGTCACGGTGCGCCCGGTACGCCTCGGCCAGCCCCTCGTCCGTGGTGTCGAAGGAGTACGAGTCCTTCATCTGGAACTCACGGCCGCGCAGCACGCCGGAGCGCGGGCGGGCCTCGTCCCGGTACTTCGTCTGGATCTGGTAGAGGATCACCGGCAGGTCCTTGTAGGACGTGCACTGGTCCTTCACCACCTGGGTGAAGATCTCCTCGTGGGTCGGGCCGAGGACGTAGTCCGCGCCCTTGCGGTCCTTGAGCTGGAAGAGCAGGTCGCCGTACTCGCCCGCGCGGCCGGTCGTCTCGTAGTTCTCCCGCGGCAGCAGCGCGGGCAGCAGCACTTCCTGGCCGCCGATGGCGTCCATCTCCTCGCGGACGACGCGGGAGACGTTCTCCAGGACCCGCTTGCCGAGCGGCAGCCAGATCCAGACGCCCGCCGACGAGCGGCGGACGAAACCGGCGCGGACCAGCAGCTTGTGGCTGGCGGTCTCGGCGTCGGCCGGGTCGTCGCGCAGTGTCTTGAGCATCAGACGGGACATGCGCAGGACCATGGTGGCTCTCCAGGGGCTTGACGGGGATTCCCGCGAGGATATCCAGCCCGTCCGGCGGCACGGAAATGCGTTATGCCGGATCCCGGGGCCGGTCCGGGCGGCGCAGCGGCAGGGGCGCGCCCATCACCGCGTACGGGCTCGTCGCGCTGGGGAAGTGCACGGGACGGGCCAGGTCCTGGTAGCCGAGCGCCCGGTAGAGCCGGCGGGCGGGGCTCTCGACGTCGATCGCGGAGAGGATGCTGCGCGGTTCGGTGGCCGTGTCGGTGATGGTGGTGATCAGCTGCCGTCCGATGCCCAGCCCCTGGAAGGCGGGCAGTACGTGCAGCTCCGTGATGACGAAGGAGCCGTCGAGCCACTGCTCGGTGCCGCGGTGCCGCAGATACGGCTGGACGACGGTGGACCACCAGTGCGCGCGGTCGTTGGGCATGCCGTAGACGAAGCCGACGAGCCGTCCGTCCTCGGTGGTGGCACCGAGGGCGCGGGCGCCGGGGCAGGCGAGATGCCGCACGACGATCTGGCGGCGGATGGCGATCTCGTCGTCGTCGAGACCGAAGGCGAGGGCCTGTACGGCGAGCGCCTCGTCGACCCGTTCCTCGAGGTCCAGACGGCCGACCACGACATCTTCCATGGGACGGGACATTACGTCAGAACAGCACGCTCATGAAGGCTCCGACCTCGGTGAATCCCACCCGGCGGTAGGAGGCACGGGCGGGTGCGTTGAAGTCGTTGACGTACAGGCTGGCGACCGGGGCCACATCCCGCAGCGCGTAGTGCAGCACGGCGGCCATCCCCGCCTCCGACAGGCCCTGTCCCCGGTACTCCGGCGCCACCCAGACGCCCTGGATCTGGCAGGCGTGCCGGGTGACGGCGCCGATCTCGGCCTTGAAGACCACCCGGCCGTTCTCGATGCGGGCGAACGACCGTCCGGCGGTGACGAGTTCGGCGACCCGGGCCTGGTAGAGCAGCCCGCCGTCCCCCGCGAGCGGGGAGACGCCGACCTCTTCGGTGAACATGGCCACGCACGCGGGCATGATCACATCCATCTCGTCACGGCGGACGCGCCGGACGAGGGGGTCGGGGGTGATGCCGGCGGGCAGCGCCCGGGTGGTCATCAGCGGCTGACGGCTGCGGATCTCCCGGGCCGGGCCCCAGCTGGGTTCGAGCAGCGACCACAGTTCGGTGGTGGGCTCGGCGGGTCCGACGATCGACGAGCAGCGGCGGCCCGCCCGGCGGGCCCGCTCGGCGAAGGCGCGGACGGCTTCCGGGCCCGCGCAGATCGGCACCAGATTGGCGCCGGCGTAGCACAGGGAGGCGAGCCGGCCGCCGGAGTACCAGCCCCACATCTCGCCGCCGAGGCGCCAGGGGTCGAGGCCCGCGACGTTCACACGGGAGGCGACGAACGCGTTGGACACGGGGTCGCGGTCGAGCACTTCGAGGGCGGCGTCGAGTTCGCCGGCCTCCAGGACCTTCGCGGTCGTCGTCGTCAACACGTGTGCGCCTCACCTACAGGCCGCGGGGGGCGGGGGTACCCCCGGCCACACGGCCGGGGGTAGATCTTCGCACTTTACCTCGCGGAGGGGAGTTTCGCGGAGGTGGCCTCAGCGGCCTTCCCCGGTCAGCTCACGTTGACCTGGGGCTCGCCGGACGCGATGCCGTCCGCTTCCATCTGCTCGGCGATCTTCATCGCCTCTTCGATCAGGGTCTCCACGATCTTCGACTCCGGCACGGTCTTGATGACCTCGCCCTTGACGAAGATCTGGCCCTTGCCGTTGCCGGACGCGACACCGAGGTCGGCCTCGCGGGCCTCACCGGGGCCGTTCACGACGCACCCCATGACGGCGACGCGCAACGGCACCTCCATGCCCTCAAGGCCGGCGGAGACCTGGTCGGCGAGCTTGTAGACGTCGACCTGGGCACGGCCGCAGGACGGGCAGGAGACGATCTCCAGGCGGCGCTGCTTGAGGTTCAGCGACTCCAGGATCTGCAGGCCGACCTTGATCTCCTCGACCGGCGGGGCCGAGAGCGAGACGCGGATGGTGTCGCCGATGCCCTCGGACAGCAGCGCGCCGAACGCGACGGCGGACTTGATGGTGCCCTGGAACGCGGGACCGGCCTCGGTGACACCGAGGTGGAGGGGGTAGTCGCACTTGCCGGCGAGCAGCCGGTAGGCGTTGACCATCACGACCGGGTCGTTGTGCTTCACCGAGATCTTGATGTCACGGAAGCCGTGCTCCTCGAACAGCGAGCACTCCCACAGCGCGGACTCGACCAGCGCCTCGGGGGTGGCCTTGCCGTACTTCTCCATCAGCCGGCGGTCCAGCGAGCCCGCGTTGACGCCGATCCGGATCGGGGTGCCGACCGAAGCCGCCGCCTTCGCGATCTCCTTGACCTTGTCGTCGAACTGCTTGATGTTGCCGGGGTTGACGCGGACGGCCGCGCAGCCGGCGTCGAGCGCCGCGAAGACGTACTTCGGCTGGAAGTGGATGTCCGCGATCACCGGGATCTGCGACTTCTTGGCGATGGTGGCGAGCGCGTCGGCGTCGTCCTGCGTGGGGCAGGCCACCCGCACGATCTGGCAGCCGGAAGCGGTGAGCTCGGCGATCTGCTGGAGCGTCGCCCCGATGTCCGCCGTCACCGTCGTCGTCATGGACTGGACCGAAACCGGCGCGTCCCCGCCCACCGCGACCGACCCGACCTGGATCTTGCGGCTGTGGCGGCGGTCGGCGAGCTTGATCGGAACGTCGGGCATTCCGAGCGAAATCGCGGTCATGTGCTTGGCATCCCCAAGGGTGTGGAACAAGGTCCCGGCGTGGGCGGGCTCCGTTTACCGAGGTTACGGCAACCCGCCCGCGTCTCCCGCATCCGTCAGGAGAGCGTCACCGGATTGACGACATCGGCGACGAGCACCAATGCCGTGAAGCAGATGAAGATGCCCGCGACGACATAGGCGACCGGCATCAGCTTGGCCACGTCGAAGGGGCCCGGGTCCGGGCGCCGGGTCAGCTTGGCCAGCCTGCGGCGCAGCGACTCCCACAGGGCGCCGGCGATGTGACCGCCGTCGAGCGGGAGCAGCGGCAGCATGTTGAACAGGAACAGCGACAGGTTCACTCCGGCGAGCAGGTTGATCATGACGCCGATCTGCTGCGTCGCGGGAATCTTCAGCGAGAAGACCTCGCCGCCGATCCGGGCGACACCGACCATGCCGACGGGCTGGTCGACGGTGCGCTCCTTGCCCTGGAAGGCCGATCCCCACAGCGCGGGGATCTTCGAGGGGATGTCGGCGATACCGCGGATCGAGTTCTTGGTCATCGAGACCATGCGGTCGGTGGACTCGGCGAAGGTCAGCGTCCTGACGCCGTTGGCCGGGCTGAAGCCGAGGAATCCGGCGTCGACGTACTGGCCCTTGATCGGGAAGCCGTCGCTGTCCTTCTTGTTCACCGTGTTCTTGACCAGGGTCGGGTGCAGGGTGAGCTGCTGCCCGTTCCGGAGGACGCCGACGGTGGCCGGGCCGATGGTGTCGCGGATCTGGTCCGACAGGTCGTCCCAGTCGCTGACCGGCTTGCCGTTGAAGGAGACGATCTTGTCCCCGGCCTTGAAGCCGGCGGCCTTGGCGGGCGGGGCCACGGCGTTCTTCGGGCAGACATCGGCCTTGGTGGCCTTGTCGGTCGCCGCGGAGGCCTTGACCACACACTCCGAGACGCTGCCGATCGACGTGGTCGTGACGTTTCCGCCGATCCCCATCAGGGAGACCGCGAAGAGCGCCACCGCCAGGATCAGGTTCATGAACGGCCCGGCGAACATGACGATGACGCGCTTCCACGGCTTACGCGTGTAGAACATCCGCGTCTCGTCGCCCGGCTGCAGCTCCTCGTAGGCGGCCGAACGGGCGTCTTCTATCATGCTGCGCCACGGCGAGGTGGAACGGGCGCTGACCTTGCCGTCCGCGCCGGGCGGGAACATGCCGATCATGCGGATGTAGCCGCCGAGCGGGATCGCCTTGAAGCCGTACTCGGTCTCGCCCTTGTGCCGCGACCAGATCGTCGGCCCGAAGCCGACCATGTACTGCGGCACACGGATCTTGAAGAGCTTGGCGGTGGAGAGATGGCCGAGCTCGTGCCAGGCGATGGAGAACAGCAGGCCGACGACGAAGATGACGATCCCGACGCCCCACATGAGTGCCGTCATACCCGTGCAGCCTCCGTAGCCAGTTCCCGTGCGCGGGCCCGTGCCCACGCTTCCGCTTCAAGGACGTCCTCGACGGTCAGCCGAGTTCCCGGATCCGGATGGCCGTGTTCCTCGACCACCCGGGCGACGGTGTCCACGATCCCCGTGAAGGGCAGCCGGCCGGCGAGGAAGGCATCGACGCATTCCTCGTTCGCCGCGTTGAACACCGCGGGTGCGGTGCCACCGAGGCTACCTACATGTCGCGCCAAAGCCACCGCTGGGAACGCGTCGTCGTCCAACGGGAAGAATTCCCACGTCGACGCCTTCGACCAGTCGAACGCGGGTGCGGCATCCGGCACCCGCCGGGGCCAGCCGAGGCCGAGCGCGATGGGCATCCGCATGTCGGGCGGGCTCGCCTGGGCCAGGGTCGAGCCGTCGGCGAACTCCACCATCGAGTGGATGTACGACTGCGGATGGACGACGACCTCGATCCGGTCGAAGGGGATGTCGTAGAGCAGATGTGCCTCGATGACCTCCAGACCCTTGTTGACCAGGGTCGCGGAGTTGATCGTGATGACCGGGCCCATGTCCCAGGTCGGATGCGCGAGTGCGTCCTTGGGGGTGACGCCGGCGAGCTCCTCCTTGGTGCGGCCGCGGAACGGGCCGCCGGAGGCCGTGACGATCAGCTTGCGGACCTCTTCGCGGGTGCCGCCCATCAGCGCCTGGAAGAGCGCGGAGTGCTCGGAGTCCACCGGGATGATCTGCCCGGGCTTCGCGAGCGCCTTCACCAGCGGACCGCCGACGATCAGCGACTCCTTGTTGGCGAGGATCAGCACCCGGTCGGCTTCCAGGGCCGCCAGCGTCGGGCGGAGCCCGATCGAACCGGTGATGCCGTTGAGGACCGAGTGGCACTCGCTCGCGGCGAGCCGGGTCGCGGCGTCGGGGCCGGACAGGATCTCGGGGAGCGTCCCGCCGGCGCCGTACTGCCGGCCGAGCGCCTGCCGCAGCGGCTCGACGGCGTCCTCGTCCGCCACGGCCACGGTCCGTACCCGCAGCTGGTGGGCCTGCTCGGCGAGCAGCTCGATCCGGCCGCCGGCGGCGGACAGCGCCACCACGCGGAAGCGGTCGGGGTTGCGCAGCACCACGTCGATGGCCTGGGTGCCGATCGAACCGGTGGAGCCGAGGATCACGATGTCCCTGGGCCCGTCGGTGTCGGCGGCGGCCGCGAATTCGCGGTGATGCGGGTCTGCGAGGGAGTCCGTCATCCTCCCATTGTGGCCGCATCCCCTGTCAGCTCGGACAGGGGATGCGGGTGTCGGGTCCCGGGCGGGTCCGCGGGCGGAGCGGTACGCGGGAGCCGGGTCAGCGGATGGGCTCAGCGGATGGGGCGGTGGACGTTCTCGGTCGTGGCGGGGCCGGGGGTGGCGTCGGCGATCCAGGGGCCGTCGCCGCTGAGGTCGACGATGCCCGCCTCCAGCCAGGTGTAGGTACCGCCGAGCACGCCGTCGACGACCTTGAGGTCCAGGTCGTCGGTGTTGGACCACAGCCGGGTGAAGAGCTCCTCGACACGGATCCGGGACTGCCGGCAGAACGCGTCGGCGAGCTGGTACGCGGCCCGGCCCTCCTCGCCGGACGAGCGCAGCATCTCGGCGCGTACGCAGGCCGCGCTCATCGCGAAGAGCTCCGCCCCGATGTCGACGATGCGGCCGAGGAAGCCCTGCTTGGTCTCCATCCGGCCCTGCCAGCGCGCCATGGCCAGGAACGTCGAACGGGCGAGCTTGCGCGCGCTGCGCTCGGTGTACCGCAGGTGGGTGGCCAGGTCCGGGTAGCCGTCCGGGTGGAACTCGGCGTACGACGTGGGCAGTTGGCCGGCGCCGGCGACGAGCTTGGGGAGCCAGCGGGCGTAGAACCCGCCGGCCCTGGCGCCGGCCTTCGCCTTGTCGCCGAGGCTCTTGTCGGGGTCGATGAGGTCGCCCGCGACGGACAGATGGGCGTCGACCGCCTCGCGGGCGATCAGCAGGTGCATGATCTCCGTCGAGCCCTCGAAGATGCGGTTGATGCGCAGATCGCGCAGCACCTGCTCGGCGGGGACGGCGCGCTCGCCGCGGGCGGCGAGGGACGCGGCGGTCTCGAAGCCGCGGCCGCCGCGGATCTGCACGAGTTCGTCGGCCATCAGACAGGCCATCTCGCTGCCGTAGAGCTTGGCGAGGGCGGCCTCGATCCGGATGTCGTTGCGGTCCTCGTCGGCCATCTGCGACGACAGGTCGAGAACCGCTTCGAGGGCGAACGTGGTCGCCGCGATGAAGGCGATCTTCGAGCCGACCGCCTCGTGCTTCGCGATGGACTTGCCCCACTGCTCGCGCTCCAGCGACCATTCGCGGGCGATCTTCAGACACCACTTCCCGGCGCCGACGCACATCGCGGGCAGCGAGAGGCGGCCGGTGTTCAGGGTGGTGAGGGCGATCTTGAGGCCGGCGCCCTCGGGGCCGATGCGGTGGTCGGCGGGGACGGTGACCTGGTGGAAGCGGGTGACCCCGTTCTCCAGGCCGCGCAGCCCCATGAAGGCGTTGCGGTGCTCGACGGTGACGCCCTCGGAGCCCGCTTCGACGACGAAGGCGGTGATGCCGCCCTTGTGCCCCTCCGACTTCGGCACCCGGGCCATGACGACCAGCAGGTCGGCGACGACGCCGTTGGTCGTCCAGAGCTTGACGCCGTCCAGGACGTAGGCGGAACCGTCCTCGGTGGGCACCGCGCTGGTCGCCAGCCGGGCCGGGTCGGAGCCGACGTCGGGTTCGGTGAGCAGGAAGGCGCTGATGTCGGTGCGCGCGCAGCGCGGGAGGAAGGTCTCCTTCTGCTCCGTGGTGCCGAACATCTTGAGCGGCTGCGGTACGCCGATGGACTGGTGCGCGGAGAGCAGCGCGCCGATCGAGGCGTTGGCGGAGCCCACGAGCGCGAGGGCCTTGTTGTAGTACACCTGGGTGAGGCCCAGGCCGCCGTACTTCGTGTCGATCTTCATACCGAGGGCGCCGAGCTCCTTGAGCCCGTTGATGACCTCGTCGGGGATCTGCGCCTCGCGTTCGATGCGGGCCCCGTCGATCTTCGTCTCGCAGAAGTCCCGGAGCTTGGCGAGGAATTCCTCGCCGCGCTGGACGTCGTCGGGCGCCGGCATGGGATGGGGATGGATCAGATCGAGCCTGAAGCGGCCCAGGAACAGCTCCTTGGCGAAGCTGGGCTTCCGCCAGTCCTGTTCGCGGGCGGCCTCGGCCACCTGCCGGGCCTCGCGTTCAGAAACGTTGTGTGCGGATGGTGCGGTCAAGAGGGCTCACCTCGCCGCGGAGTCGGGATGTACGGGCGCGGTCGGCCGCCGGGAGACCCGGTCAGCGAGCTACCGGGGTCGCCGGGTTACCGATCGGTGCTACTTGCCCGTATCTACCCCAATTCCCGTGCGGCCACCACCCCCCGCGCAGCACCGGCCGGGAGCACGGGCACGTCGGCTCACCCGATCGGGTGAGGGACCAATCCGGCTCACCACCCGCTCCGAATGCCCTGTGTGAAACGGAACTGGATGCGCGAGCTGCTGCTCGGCGCGGTGAGCGGAGAACTGGCGGCTGCCGTCTCGCTCGCCGCCGCCGAGCTGGTGGCCATCGCCGTCGGACCACAGGCGTCGCCGGTGACGGCGATCGGCGGAACGGCGATCGACGCGACTCCGGTCGAGGTGAAGAACTGGGCGATCCGGCACTTCGGCACCTCCGACAAGCTGGTGCTGCAGTTGGGCATCGTGGCCGCGCTGGCGTTGTTCGCCGCGGTCATCGGCGTGATCGCCGTCCACCACCGGCCGGCGGGAGTCGCCGGTGTGGCGGTCTTCGGCGCGGTCGGCGCGGTGGCGGCGGTCCGGCGGCCGGTGGGGGTGTGGACGGACGCGTTTCCCTCGCTCGTCGGCGCACTGGCCGGGGCGGCGGTGCTGTGGGTGCTGGCCGGCCGGATCCACGGCCAGGGCCCGCCTGCCACGGACGACGCCGGGAGCCCAGTGCGGCCCGTCGGTGCCTTCGACCGGCGCGGGTTCCTGGTCGCCGCGTCCGCGGCCGCCGCGTTCTCCGCCGTCGGCGGCACCGTCGGACGGCGGCTGAACTCCACCGATGCCGCGGCCGTCGCGTCCCGCGACTCCGTGAAACTGCCCGCCCCGCAGTCGGCGGCGGGGCGGGTACCCGCGGGCGCCGATCTCCGGATCCCCGGGATGCAGCCCTTCACGACACCCAATCCGTCCTTCTACCGGGTGGACACCGCCCTCACCGTTCCCCAGGTGAATGCCGACACCTGGCGGCTGCGGATCCATGGGAAGGGCGTCACCGAGCCGCTGGAGTTCAGCTATCAGGACCTGCTGCGGCGCCCGCTGATCGAGCGGGACATCACCCTGACCTGTGTGTCCAACGAGGTCGGCGGACCGTACACCGGCAACGCCCGGTGGATCGGGGTGCCGCTCGCCGCACTCCTGAAGGAGGCCGGCGTCAAGCCCCCGTCCGCCGGTGGTCCCGCCGATCAGCTGGTGGCCCGCTCGGTGGACGGGATGACGCTGGGCAGTCCGGTCGAGACGGTCCTCGACGGCCGGGACGCGATGCTCGCGGTCGGGATGAACGGCGAGCCGCTGCCCTTCACCCACGGTTTCCCGGTCCGGATGCTCGTCCCCGGACTCTACGGCTACGTGTCGGCCTGCAAGTGGCTGACCGACCTGGAACTGACCACCTTCGCCGACTTCGACGCCTACTGGGTCCGGCGCAGCTGGTCCCCGCAGGCCCCCATCAAGACGTCGTCCCGGATCGACACCCCCCGGCCCTTCGCCTCCCTGAAGGCGGGACCCGTGCCCGTCGCGGGCGTCGCCTGGGCCCAGCACCGGGGCATCGACAAGACGGAGGTGCGGATCGACGGGGGTGCGTGGCAGGCCGCCAGGCCCGCCACGGAGGACACCGCCGACACCTGGCGCCAGTGGTCGTACCTCTGGGACGCCAAGCCCGGTTCGCACCGTATCGAGGTCCGCGCGACGGACCGCACCGGCCGGACCCAGACCGGCGACCGGCAGGGCACCGTGCCCGACGGTTCGACGGGCTGGCACTCGGTGGTGGTCACCGTGGAGTGAGCTCCACGCACCACGTCACCGGCACTTCCACCCATCACCACCCGGTCCCACCGGGAACCCTCATGAGGAGATCTGTCATGTACACCACCACCCGTATCCGTCGTATCGCCCTCGTCTCGGCCGCGGCCGCTGTCCTCGCCGTCACTGCGTCCGCCTGTTCCGACAGCGGCAGCGGTAGCGCCGGCGACAAGAGCAGTGCCGCGCAGACCACAACGGCCATGCCGCCGTCGTCCTCCGCGGGCGACACGACGAACGCGTCCGCTCCCTTCGGCCCGGCCTGTGCCGGTGTGCCGAAGGAGGGCAACGGAAGCTTCGACGGTATGGCGAAGGACCCGGTGGCCACCGCCGCGTCGCACAACCCGGCGCTGTCCACCCTAGTCACCGCGGTGACGAAGGCCGGTCTCGTCGACACCCTCAACAGCGCGCAGAACATCACCGTCTTCGCGCCCACGAACGACGCCTTCGCCAAGATCCCGAAGGCCGACCTGGACAAGGTGCTGAACGACAAGGCCACGCTCACCAAGATCCTCACCTACCACGTGGTCGGCCAGCCGCTGACCCCGAACCAGCTCAACAGCGGTATGTTCCCCACGCTGGAGAAGCAGTCCCTCATGACCAAGGGTTCCGGCGAGTCCTACAAGGTCAACGACACGGCCAACGTGGTCTGCGGCAACGTGAAGACCTCGAACGCCAACGTCTACATCATCGACACCGTCCTGATGCCGCCGGTTTCCTGACCGGAACGGCCAATCCGCCGGGGCCCCGGCTACGAATCAATGGTGACAACCATTGCTCGGAGGTGCGCATGCACGCGGTAGCCCGCGACAACGGACCCGTGGCGCCGGGCCCCGGAAGCCTGGAGACCCTGCTCGAACGGGTCTCCAGGGGGGACCAGCAGGCGTTCGACAGCGTCTACACAGCCGTTGCCGGTTCCGTTCTCGGGCTGGCCCACCGCGTGCTGCGCGATCCCGCGCAGTCCGAGGAGGTCACCCAGGAGGTACTGATCGAGGTGTGGCGCAGCGCCGCCCGCTTCGACGCCGGCCGGGGCAGTGCCATGGCCTGGATCATGACGCTCGCCCACCGGCGGGCGGTCGACCGGGTGCGCTCGGCACAGGCCTCCGCCGACCGCGAGCAGCGGGCCGCGGCCCGCGACCACTCCCCCGCCTTCGACGAGGTGTCGGAGCAGGTCGAGCGGCGGCTGGAGCGCGAACAGGTGCGCCGCTGCCTGGGACAGCTGACCGAACTCCAGCGTGAGTCGGTGAACCTGGCCTACTACCGGGGATATACCTACCGGGAAACCGCCGATGTGCTGGGAACGGCACTCGGCACGGTCAAGACCCGTCTCCGGGACGGGCTCATCCGTCTGCGGGACTGCTTGGGGGTGACGTCGTGAACGATTCCGCCGATCTGCACACACTGACCGGCGCCTACGCGTTGGACGCCCTCTCCCCCGCGGAGGCGGCGGAGTTCGCCCGGCATCTCGCCGAGTGCCCCGCCTGCTCCCAGGAAGTGCGTGAGCTGCGGGAGACCGCGACCCGGCTGGCCTTCGCGGTGGCGCAGGTGCCGCCGCCAGGGCTGCGGGACCGCGTCATGTGGTCGCTGCCCGAGGTACGGCAGCTGCCGCCGCTGGTCGTCGAACCCGTCGTGGTGCCGTTGCGCGGCCCGCGCTGGCGGCAGCGGCTGCCCTATCTGGCCGCCGCGGCCTGTCTCGCCATCGCCGCGGGCGCCGGGGTCTGGGCCGTCCAGGCCCAGCGGGACGCCGACCGGGCACGGGACGGCAACATCCAGGCGGAGCAGCGCGCCTCCGACCTGGAGACGCTGATGGCGGCGCCCGATGCCACCCTGCGGACCGGCTCGATGCGGGGCGGCGGCGGGGCGACCGTGGTCTCCTCCCAGCGGCTCGGACGGACGGCGTTCGTCTACCACGACCTGCCGCCGCTGGGCACTGCGCGGGTCTACCAGCTCTGGTACAGCCAGAACGGCTCGATGATCCCGGCCGGTCTCGTCACTCCGGGCCGCACCGACGGCGCACAGCTCCTGGCGGGCGGCCCGAGGGGCGCCGACGCGGTCGGGGTGACGGTGGAACCGTCCGGCGGCTCACCGACCCCGTCGGGACCGCCGGTGATGGTCGTACCGATCCCTTCCTGACCGGATCGGACCGGAACGGGGCAGGGCAGGGCAGGGCAGGAAAAAACCGGCCGGGGCGCACCGCACATGCGCCCCGGCCGGTGGAGGGTGGTCCGTCGGTCTCAGAGGTCCAGGCCGGTCAGGACGAGGACCCGCTCGTAGGTGTAGTCGGCCATGGCGTACGAGACGCCCTCACGGCCGACACCGGAGTCCTTCACGCCGCCGTACGGCATCTGGTCCGCGCGGTAGGAGGGCGCGTCGCCGATGATCACGCCGCCGACCTCCAGCTCGCGGTGGGCCCGGAAGGCGGTCTGCAGGTCGTGCGTGAACACGCCGGTCTGCAGGCCGTAGTTCGAGTCGTTGACGGCCGCGAACGCCTCGTCGGCGCCGTCGACCTTCTGCAGCGACAGGACCGGGCCGAAGACCTCCGCGGTGGCGAGGATCGCGTCCGCGGGGATCTCGGTGAGCACCGTCGGGGCGTACGAGGCGCCCTCGCGGGTGCCGCCGGTGAGCAGCTTGGCGCCCTTGGCGACCGCGTCGTCGACCCAGGACTCGACGCGCTTCGCGGCGTTCTCGTCGACCAGCGGGCCCACGTCGGTGGCGTCGTCGGACGGGTCACCGGTGACCTGGGCCGCGACCTTGGCGACGACCTTCTCGGCGAGCACGTCGAAGACCGACGCGTCGGCGATGACCCGCTGCACCGAGATGCAGGACTGGCCGCCCTGGTAGTTGGCGAAGGTGGCGATACGGGTGGCCGCCCACTCCAGGTCCTCCTCGGAGGACCAGTCGGCCAGCACCACGGCCGCGGCGTTGCCGCCCAGTTCGAGGGTGGTGTGCTTGCGCGGCACCGAATCCATGATCTGGTAGCCGACCTTGTCGGAACCGGTGAAGGAGATCACCGGCAGCCGCTTGTCCTGCACCAGGGCCGGCATCCGGTCGTTGGGGACCGGAAGGACGCTCCAGGAGCCGGCCGGCAGACCCGTCTCGGCGAGGATCTCGCCCAGCACCAGGGCCGACAGCGGGGTCGCCGGGGCGGGCTTGAGGATGATCGGCGCGCCGACCGCGATCGCCGGGGCGACCTTGTGGGCGACGAGGTTCAGCGGGAAGTTGAAGGGCGCGATACCGAGCACGGTGCCGCGCGGGAAGCGCCGGGTCAGCGCCAGCCGGCCGACGCCGCCGGCGTCGGTGTCCAGCCGCTGCGCCTCGCCGCTGTTGAAGCGGCGGGCCTCCTCGGAGGCCCAGCGGAACACCGACACGGCCCGGCCGACCTCGCCGCGGGCCCACTTGATCGGCTTGCCGTTCTCGGCGGTGATCAGCCGGGCGATCTCCTCGGTGCGCTCCGCGAGCCGCTGGGCGACGAGGTCGAGCGCGGCGGACCGCACGTGGGCCGGGGTCGCGGCGAACTCGGCCTGGACGGCCTCGGCGGCCGCGACGGCCTCTTCGACCTGGGCCTCGGTGGGAACGCTGACCGTGCCGACGACCCGGCCGTCCCACGAGTTGGTGACGTCGAAGC